>JAICQI010000045.1 GCA_025937955.1 Pyrinomonadaceae bacterium | reverse complement strand
GTGCCATGCAGGAATCTTGCCGAAGTTCACGGCGCGAAGGCGTACGTAGCGCGCGCTTTGTGGCGCGATCGTTTTGACGAAGTCTTTCGTCACTACGCCTTCCTGTTTCTCCGACACTTCATTCGCAATAGAGAAGGCCGGACCAAACGTTCGACCATCAACCGAAAGCTCGATTTCCACGCGGCGCGGCATCCAGATCCACGATCCCACGTCCTGCAAGAACCCCGCGCCAACTTTCGAAACACTTTGCACTGCGCCGAGGTCCAACACGGCTACCATATCCTTGCCCTGGTATCCCTGCCATCTGCCACCACTCCAATTCGCAGTACCTCGAACGCCATCGATCAGCGCGAAATCTCCGCCGCCCGTGTATTGCGAGCTGTAGCTCGAGCCTAACGTGATCGTCCAGTCGTGCGGAATGCGATGGTACTTCGCCGTCACTACCAAACTGCGTTGCAACTTTGACGTAATCGCCACCGCTTTCACAGTCGTATCGGCATCGATAAAGAACGGCCGCGTAAACTTCGGCGAATTGACACCGGGTTCGGTGCCGTCAGTCGTGTAATGAAGGTTTCCAGTGCCGATTAAACTTATCTCGAGGCGGCCTCTAAACGTCGGGCCCGCGGCTCGGATGACTGGAACGGGCACAATCCGCGGCGAATCGATACGCGAAAACGGCTCTTTTCCTGGTCCACTTCCCCACCGCGGATTCGGACGCGGTCCCATCTGAAAAACCAGCTCACCACCCGCCATCAAATCGCTGTGCTTAAGATACGACTTGTTATACGGCGTCCTATTCAGCGTCGCCGATTGAATGTAAACATTGCGCTCTGAAGAATTCACTGCGCGCACAACAAACGACTTCCCATTCTCAAGATTGAACCGCACTTCGGGAAACAACGGCGATCCGATCGCGTAGATCGTCGAGCCCGGCGTCACCGGATAAAATCCTGCCGCACTCAACACATACCACGCCGACATCTGACCACAGTCTTCATTGCCAATCAGGCCATCGGGCTCCGGCTTGTAAAACTGGTCCATGATCTGGCGCACACGCGACTGCGTCTTCCACGCCTCTCCCACGTAGTTGTACAGGTAAGCCATGTGATGACTCGGCTCGTTGCCGTGCGCGTACTGCCCGATCAGCCCGGTGATGTCCACTTGTTCGCGTCCAGTGGTACGGCTTTCCGCTGCAAACATCTCGTCGAGCTTGCCGGCGAATTTCTCACGACCGCCCATCAGTTCGATGAGGCCGTCGATATCGTGCGGCACAAAGAACGTGTACTGCCACGAATTTGCTTCAGTAAATCCGAACGTCACCTCGCGTGGATCGAAAGGCTCGAGCCAACCGCCGTTGCTGCGCGGGCGCATGAAACCTGTAGAACGATCGAAGACGTTCTGGTACGACTGTGCACGCGCGCTGTAACGTGTGTGGTCCGACGTTTCGCCAACCATGCGCGCGACCTGGGCCACGCACCAATCGTCGTATGCGTACTCGAGTACCTTCGAAACGGACTCGCGCTCGTCCTCCATCGCGATGAAACCCTTGTCGTGATGTTTCAACTCCGCGCTATGTCTCATCGCCTGATAGGCTTTTCGCAGATCGAAGCCATCGATGCCCTTCACCGCCGCGTCGGCAATCACCGAAACTGCGTGATAGCCGATCATCGTGTCAGTTTCGTTTGCGGCCAGCTCCCAGACTGGCAGTCGGCCTCCCTGCTCGTACTGCACCAGGAACGTCTTGATGAAATCGCGCGTGCGTTTTTGATCAATGATCGTGTAAAGCGGATGGGCCGCACGAAAAGTGTCCCAGAGAGAGAAGACGGTGTAGTTCGTGAAATCGTCCGCAACGTGAGTCTTGAAATCTCGTCCGCGATAACGCCCATCCACGTCCATGAAAAGATTGGGCGCGGTCATCGCGTGATAGAGCGCGGTGTAGAAATTCGTCAACTGCGCCTCGCTACCGCCGGTCGCTTGAACTTTGTTCAGCTCGGCGTTCCAGGCGGTGGTGGCGTCGGATCTCACCTTATCGAAGTCCCAATGATTGACCTCGGCGTGCAGGTTCTTAAGTGCTCCCTCGATATCAACAGACGAGATTCCGATCCTCACCAGCACTGGCGCACCACTGCGTGCATCGAAGCGAAAAGAAACTTTCTTACCAGGCCCAGGTCCGCGGTGATCATTTATATCGACCCACTTGTATTCCGTAAAAGGCTGTGAAAACTCCAACGCAAAGTAGACGATCTGATCTTTCGCCCAGGCTTGCGATCTCCGCCATCCAACCACCGTAGCTTTGCCGGTTATGTGGTGATTGAAATCGATCACTTTGTCACGATGCGCTAAATCGATCAGGATGTGTGCGTCGTCAGTGCGCGGGAAAGTGTAACGGTGCATACCGACGCGGGCTGTGGCGGTGAGCTCGACAAGAATGTCGTCGTCAAGTTTGACGGAATAGTAACCGGGCCCGGCTCTTTCATTACTATGTTTGAAGTGTGAGCTATATGGCCCCTCGGTCCATGTTCTTACATACGATTGACCAACAGCCGGCATCAACAGGACGTCACCGTAATCCGAAATGCCTGTGCCGCTAAGATGTGTGTGACTGAAGCCATAGATCGCTGAATCGGAGTAGTGATAACCCGAACAGCCGTCCCAACCCGTGAGCCGTGTGTCGGGGCTGAGTTGGACCATACCGAAGGGAACGATAGCGCCCGGGAAAGTGTGACCGTGTCCGGCGGTGCCGATGAAGGGATCGACGTAACGAGTGAGATCGCGCTGCGCAAAAACTTGAAGCGGGAGAGTCAGGAGTAAGAAAAAGACGTGAAGAGATTTCATGAATAAAAGTAAGCGGCTAACAATAAGACAATGTATGTCTTTTAGCCACAGATTTTCGCGGATCGGTGTAAATCGGATTTATACAGATCCGCGAGAATCTGTGGCTTGACCTTGCGCTACGAAAAAATTGGTGGCATACTGCGCCCCTCCGTCCCAGACACACGCCCAAAAATCCAGGTTCATACGGTTCTTCCTCCCATGTCTTGTTGTGTATGTGTCGCATTTATGAATCAGCCACAGTTGTCTTTCCCGCTGGTTTTCGCGCCGTTGCGGGCGGCTCCACAACCCCTACCAACCTTACTTCTATCTGGAGGAAAAAAGTATGAAGAAAGTCTTAGCGTTACTTATTTTTGTTGGGCTTTGCCTGGCTGTTTTCGTTTCGTCACCGATAGGCAGCAAGGCGAAGAATGACAAGCTCCGCAAAAACGCAAACAAGATTGAGAACAGCTACATCGTCGTGCTCGACAACGACATGATCGGCGAAATGGGAACCTTCTCAATCGCTCCTTACATCGCCTCTGAGTTGTCGCTGACACACAAAGGCAAACTCAAACACGTTTACCAGAACGCACTGAATGGCTTCGCGGTTGAGATGTCGCCGGAAGATGCTGAAGCGCTGAGCCAGGACTTCAGAGTTGCGTATGTTGAAGAAGACGGCGTCGTGACGGCCGATGCCACACAAAGCAATCCACCGTGGGGTTTGGATCGCATCGACCAGCGCAACCGGCCGCTGAATGCCATCTACACCTTCAACTGGACCGGTGCCGGCGTTTTTGCCTATGTCATTGATACCGGCATTCGCACCGCTCACACCCAATTCGGCGGACGTGCTGCCAACGTGTTCGATGCTTTTGGCGGCAACGGGCAGGATTGTAACGGTCACGGCACTCACGTCGCAGGTACGATCGGCGGTTCGACCTTCGGCGTGGCCAAGAGTGTCAACCTTCGTGGCGTCCGTGTCCTTAACTGCAGCGGTTCCGGTTCGAATTCAGGCGTGATCGCGGGTGTCGATTTCGTGAGATTGAATCGCCAAAACCCTGCCGTTGCTAATATGAGTCTCGGCGGCGGAATTTCGAGCGCACTCGATACCGCGGTGAACAACCTCGCGAATTCCGGCGTGGCGATTGCAGTTGCGGCAGGTAACAGTAATACCAATGCGTGCAACACTTCACCCGCTCGCGCGGCCAACGCGATAACCGTTGGCTCAACCACGACAACCGATTCACGCTCTTCCTTCTCAAACTTCGGCTCATGTTTAGATATCTTTGCGCCGGGTTCGGGAATTCTGTCGGCGTGGGCCAGTTCCAACACAGCCACGGCAACGTTGAGTGGAACCTCGATGGCTTCACCTCACGTCGCCGGTGTAGCAGCGCTTTACAAGCAGGCAAATCCGTCTGCTTCAGCATCAACAGTTCGCAACGCGATCGTCAACGGCTCGACGACGAACGTTGTGACTAATGCTGGCACGGGTTCACCGAACCGGCTGCTGTACTCGCTGTTCTTCTAAAGTCGTTTGCTTCTGCATTGACGCGGATGACACGGATCTGCTCTGATCTGCGTCATCCGCGTTTTGTTTTTAGCCCTACAACTGTGAGGTAGCCCCAATGAAGTTCCAAAGAAGTGTCTCCCTGCTTTGCACAATTGCCTTGTTTGCGACGATGGTCCTGGCGCAACAGGCAGCTCCCGCTAAACGCGCACTCACGCACCAGGATTACGATACCTGGCGTTCAGTCGTGGCTCAGCAAATCTCGCGCGACGGCAAGTTCGTCGCTTACGCTTACATGCCGCAGGACGGCGACGGCGAGATCGTCGCACGCAATCTCGTCACCGGTGTCGAATGGAAAGCGCCGCGCGGTTATCGACCGCCCGTGCCGCCTCCGGACGATCCGGGCACAAATATCGCCGAGTTTATGGCAGAGCAGACGCGCTTGTTGCGACCTGTCTTCACGGCAGACAGTCGTTTCCTCATCTTCGGCACCGAACCAACCAAAGCCGAACTGAACAAAGCGAAAAAGGAAAAGAAGAAACCGGAAGACATGCCCCGCAATGGTCTCAGCATCATGGATCTTTCAAACGGCACCGTGACGAAAATCGAAAGAGTGAAGACTTTCCGCGTGCCCGAGGATGGCTCAGGTTTCATCGCATACCAGTTGGAAGCGGCGAAGCCGGAAGGAAAGCCAAGCACTCCGCCGACTTCACAACCGAGCCCATCACCTGAGGCAAGCCCATCACCCGAGGCAAGTCCGACGGCAGCACCGTCTCCTTCAGCATCACGTCCTCCCGCAGGCCGAGGCTCGAGAAAGAAAGAATACGGAACTGAGCTCGTCCTGCGTAACACCGTGACCGGCAACGAACGAAAGTTTAGCGACGTGCTTGACTTCACGATCAGCAAAGACGCCAAACAGCTCGTCTTTGCAACCTCTTCGCGAAAAGAAGACACAAATGGCGTCTTCTTCGTGAATACCGATAGCGATGGTCCACCGACCACCCTGCTCACCGGCAAAGGCAAGTATCAACGGCTCACCTGGGACGAAGACAACACACAACTCGCCTTCACCAGCGACAAAGAAGACGCCGAAGCGAAACAACCGAAGCTGCGCGTCTATCACTGGAACCGCAAAGATCCGCAGGCGACTGAGATCGTCTCCCTCAGTTCACCGGGTTTCCGCAAAGAATTTGTCGTAAGCGAACGTGGCGGTCTCAGCTTCTCGCTCGACGGCAGTCATCTCTTTCTCGGCACCGCGCCGCCTCCCGAACCCGAGCGAAATCCTGACGAGGAGATCCCCGCTGACGAAAAAGTGCTCGTCGATCTGTGGCACTGGAAAGACGATTACGTACAAACCATTCAAAAGGTGCGCGCCGAGCAGGATCGCAATCGATCGTATCGCGCAGTTTATGATCTACAGACAAAGAAGTTCGTCCAGCTTGCTGATGAGTCGATGGAGAACATTTCGCCGTCAAACGACGGCACCTACGCGATCGGCTCCGACAATCGCAAGTACCGGACTATGAACGACTACGATCCGGGGTTTACTGATTACTACCTGATCAAAACCGAAGACGGATCGCGCAAGCCGCTCTTAACCAAACAGCGCGGCAACGTCTCGCTCTCGCCAAACGCGAAATACGCGACCTATTTCGACGGAAAAGACTGGTACTCGTATTCAATCGCAGACGGTACGACCACAAACCTCACGAAAGACATAAAAGTCCGTTTCTACAACGAAGAGAACGACCTGCCGTCGACGCCCAATTCGTACGGTATCGCTGGTTGGACCAGGGACGACGCAAACGTTCTGATCTACGACCGCTACGACATCTGGCAAATCGCGCCCGACGGCAGTAGCTCCAAAAACCTCACCGACGGCGTAGGACGAAAAGAACTGACAACGTTTCGTTATGTGCGACTCGATCCGAAAGAGCGCTGGATCGATCCGGACAAACCGATGCTGCTGAGCGCAGAGAATCAGGAAACACGCGATTCAGGTTTTTATCGCGAGAAAGTCAACAGCGACGCGTTGCCGCAGAAGCTTTTGATGGCGGCGAAGGATTTCAACAATCCAACGAAAGCACGTGATGCCGACGTCCTCATCCTGAACGCGTCGCGCTTCGATCAGTTTCCCGATATCTGGGTGACGAACAGTACCTTCAGGGAGCTGAAGCGCGTCAGCAACGGCGATGCACAACGCGCCGCGTTAACCTGGGGCACCGGCGAGCTGGTGAGATTCAAGAACGTTGATGGCGTGCCATTGAAAGGGGTGCTTCTTAAGCCGGACAACTTCGATCCGCGGAAGAAGTACCCGATGATCGTCTACATCTACGAAAGGCTTTCACAGGGCTTGCACGCTTTTCGCAACCCGGGGCCGGGTACGTCGATCAATCCGACCTATTACGTGAGTAACGGCTATCTCGTCTACATGCCTGACATCGTTTACACGATCGGCTATCCGGGTCACAGCGCTTTGAAGTGCGTGCTGCCGGGGATTCAGGCGGTGGTCGATAAAGGCTTCGTTAACGAAGACGCGATCGGGATTCAGGGACACAGTTGGGGCGGTTATCAGATCGCTTACATGGTGACGCAAACCAACCGCTTCAAGGCCGCCGCGCCCGGCGCATTGGTGGCAAACATGACCAGCGCGTACAGCGGCATTCGTTGGGGCACGGGCCTGCCGCGACAGTTTCAGTACGAACGTTCGCAGTCGCGCATCGGCGGCAGTCTCTGGGACTACCCGCTGCGCTTTCTCGACAACTCGCCGATTTTCCGCGCAGATCGAGTCGAGACACCGTTGTTAATGCTTCACAACGACGAAGACGATGCGGTGCCGTGGTACCAGGGAATCGAGTACTTCCTGGCGCTGCGCCGGCTCGGCAAAGAAGCCTACATGTTCAACTACAACGGGGAGAAGCACGGCCTGCGCAAACGCATCAACCAGAAAGACTACACGCGTCGCCTGCAGGAGTTTTTCGATCACTTCCTGAAGGGCGCACCCGCTCCGGAGTGGATGGAGAAAGGCATTCCTTACTTACAGCGCGAAAAAGAAAAGGAGAAATACCGGACGTCAGAGGAAGATAATCCGTAAAAAAATCCGTGTTCATCCGTGGCTGATTTTTAGCCTTGCTTCCAATTGCTCACGACGGGTGCGGCTGAGTCGGAGCTGTCTGCCGTCTTCGAGCACGACGATGTAGTCGCCGTTGAAGTGTGGATGCATTTCCTTGATCCGGTCGAGATTTACGATGATCGAGCGGTGAATGCGAACGAATCTCGCCGGATCGAGGCGTCCTTCCAGATCGTTCATTTTCTCACGTAGCAAATGAGTTGTGCGGCCGACGTGCAATTTAGCGTAATTGCCGTCGGCCTCAACGAAATCTATATCTTCAACCTTCAGCAGCCTCACGCGCCCGGAGTCTTTGAGCATCAGCCTCGTTAGATATTCTTTCTGATCTGTTTTCCGTTCGCTTTCACGCTCTTCAAGCAACGCCAGCAGCCGCTTACTCAAACGGTTGATCTCGTGCGCTTCGATCTGCGCCTTCGCCCGCCGCAGGGCGTGCGCGAACCGCTCGTCGTCAAAAGGCTTCAACAAGTAGTCGAGTGCATGAACGTCGAATGCTTTGAGCGCATACTGATCGAATGCCGTTACAAAGATGATCCCTTGAATATGCTCCGGACCAACGTGCGCCAGCACATCGAACCCATCCATCTCGGGCATCTGGATGTCGAGAAAGATCAGATCGGGTGACAGCGTGTTGATGGCTTTTACGGCCTCACGACCATTCCGGCACTCGTCAATGATTTCGATCTGCGGATCTTTCTCGAGCAGCACACGTAGATTGCGACGCGCCAGCGGCTCGTCATCGACAATCAGTGTTCTGATCTTCCCGGACATCAGGACGAGATCCTCAACGGCATCACGATAACCACCTCGACACCTCCGCCATCGCGATTGCGAATATCAAACTGGTGGTTGTCGTCGTAGAGCTGTTGCAGGCGCGCGGCAGTGTTTGCCAAACCAATTCCTTCGCTGCCTTTCAGTTGCCAGTCGTCCGGCAAGCCTGCGCCATTGTCGTACACAGTTAATCGTAAATGACCGTCTTCAACAGCAGAGCTGATTCCGACCAGGCCGGAGTTGGCGCTACGACCAAAACCGTGTCGCAACGCATTCTCCGTGAGCGGTTGGAGGATCAGGTTCGGCACCAACGCTTTTGTTGTCGCCGGATCGATGTCGAATTTGATCTCCAGCCGATCGGAAAACCTCATCTCCTGAATACTCAAATACAGCTTAATGAAGTTGAGCTCTTCTCTCAATTGGACTTCCTGCCGGGCGGAATGATCGAGCGTTTGGCGCAAAAGATCGCTGAGCCCGACCAGCATGCTTACTGCTGCCTGGTTCTTCTGGTCGCGAACGAGACCGACAATGTTGTTGAGAGTGTTGAAGAGAAAGTGTGGATGCAATTGCATTCGCAACGAATCCAATTGCGCCTGCGCGAGTTGCGCTTCCAGTCGACTCGCCAAAAACTCGCGCTCGCGATACTTACGATAGAAATCGAGCGCGTAATAGATGCCGATCACGGCGCCGTACACCGGCAAGTCAGACGCAAAAGAACTCGGCAGGCGCGAGAGGTAGCGCGGCCAGAATGTTGTGACACTGGAACCCATGCTGTCGAAAGGCTGGATAGTTAAAGTGATCGCTGTGGCAGCGGCGGTGTTAATCGCTGAGGTGAGCAGGAAAGTCGGTAGGTGGGCCAGCAGACTCCTCTTCCATGCGCCGCCGACGAGCGAGTACCTGCGCGCGACCCAGACTATAACGGGGGTCAGCGGCGCCCACGACAGCCACGTCAGGATGCCCCACGAAAAGATGCGCCACGCCGTATGACCGTGGCCCGCCGCGCGCATTTCGAAATAGATCGGACCCGCGTAGATCACACCGAGCGCTGCCCATGCGGCAACGATCGCCACCCACCTTCGCCAATATGCATTCACAAAGTCATTAGCCACAAAAAAGACCTGTTGAGGTTTACTTTGACGCAGGTAGGGTTAAGAGTGACGTGAATCGCCGTTATCGTGGGATGAATTGAGCCGCAGATTTACGCAGATTAACGCTGATCTGCGTACATCTGCGTTAATCTGCGGCTAATATTTCGGCACGCGTGGATCGACGTCTTCCGACCACGCCGTAATCCCGCCTTTCAGGTTGATCAACCGACCCGAAAAGCCTGCGCGTTTCAGCGCCTGGATCGCTTTCGCGCTCCGCACGCCGCCTTTGCAGTGGACGATCGTCTCGACCTCCTGATCGATCTCGTTCATGCGAGTCACGACGTGATTTAACGGAATCAGCTTCGTTCCGGGTATCTTCGCGATATCAAACTCGTGCGGCTCGCGCACGTCGATGATCTGCATCCGATCGCCACGCAAACGACGCGCATTGAGTTCCGTCGCAGTGATCTCTTCCAGCTTCGGCTCGGGCGGCGCGGCATGCTGCGGTGTGATACCGCAAAACTGCTCGTAATCGATCAGCTCTTTTACGGTCGGCTCTTCACCGCACACCGGACACTTCGGATCCTTGCGGAGTTTGAACTCGCGAAACTTCATCGACCACGCATCGAAAAGCAGCAAACGATTGATCAGCAGATCTTGAGCGCCGAGAATAACCTTAATCGTTTCGTTCGCCTGGATCGCGCCGACGATGCCCGGCAACACGCCAAGCACGCCACCTTCAGCGCACGACGGCACGAGGCCCGGCGGCGGCGGCTCCGGATACAAGCAGCGATAGCACGCGCCCTTCTCGGCCCAGAAGACACTCGCCTGTCCTTCAAACCTGAATATGGATCCGTAAACGTTTGGCTTACCACTCAACACACACGCATCGTTGACGAGATAACGTGTGGGGAAGTTGTCAGTGCCGTCGACCACGACGTCGTAGTTTCGAAAGAGCTGCATCGCGTTGTGGCTGGTGAGACGCGTCTCGTGCGTCTCGATCTCGATGTGCGGATTGATATCGCGCAGGCGATCGCGCGCGGATTCGATCTTGCGCCGGCCGAGATCTTTTGTGCCGTGAATGATCTGTCGCTGCAGGTTCGACTCTTCCACCACGTCGAAATCAACCACCCCGATGCGGCCCACGCCGGCGGCGGCAAGGTACATTCCCACAGGCGCGCCCAGTCCGCCCGTGCCGATCATCAACACGCTGGCAGCTTTCAGCTTTCGCTGGCCCTGCATGCCGACTTCCGGCATGATCAGGTGACGGCTGTAACGAAGGATCTCTTCGTTCGAGAGCTCCGGCAACTGCGCCACTTCCGATTCAGCCACCGCACCGCCGGCGATCGAAGGCACAATCATGATCGTGTCGCCGTCCTTCACGGGCGTCTCCGGCCCTGACGCGTGGCGGATATCTTCGTCGTTGAGATAAACGTTGACGAAGTTGCGAAGCGCGTTCTGCTCATTGAACAGATGGCGCCGCAAGGAGATGTAAGTTGAAGTAAGGCGCTCGAGCGCTTCGCCGGCTGTTTTTGCTTCTACTACGATCTGTGATTGTCCATCGGCGAACTGCCTAAGCGGCGCCGGTATCGCAATTGTGACTGGCATAATTGACCTCTGTTTTCAGCCGCAGGCTGTTATTCTTATTTCCTCTCGATTAAACCTTGAACGATCCGGCTCCTGCTCCCACGAAAACAGATCGCCGGCCTGGTCCGGGCTCGTCGAAACAATGATGTACGAGTAAGTCGGCCACGCGTGCTCGAGATCGTATTGCGACGGCACAGCCGGCGAATCCGGATGCGAATGATAAAACCCGACCACCTCCAGATCGTGCTCGCGCGCGTATCGCTCACCACGCATCAACTCGACCGGCTCGATCAAAAATCGGTTTCGCTTCGCACTCTCCTCACGCGCGTTTGAGATCGGATACGTCTCGCTAACGATCTTCCCTTCCGCCGCGTATCGGCCAAGCAACAACCCGCAACATTCGTACGGATAATCTCGCACTCCATGCGCTCTTATTTCATCAAGCAAATCTTCGCTAACAGTGATCATCCGTTCCCTGATCCGTTTAATCCGTGGCCGATATCCGCAATGATGTCGTCGATCTTCTCGATCCCAACCGAGATGCGTATCAACCCCTCGACAAGTCCCCACTCTTTTTTTCGCGCAGGCAGCAGATCGCGGTGCGAAGCCGTCGCCGGGTGCAACACGCTGGTAAAAACGTCGCCTAGACTGGTCGAACGCACGCACAGCTTCAACGCGTCCATAAAACGAAACGCCGCATCGCGTGTGTCCTCGCGCAACTCAATCGAAACGCATGCGCCCAGACCCGGGTAATGAACGCGAGCGATAGCCGGATGCTCGGTAAGATAATTGGCGAGACTTCGGGCGTTCTCACACTGCCGTTCCATCCGCACTGCCAGTGTCTTCAAGCCTCGGAGAATCTCGTGGGCATCCCAAACACCGATCACGCCGCCGACAAGCTTCATCACACTTACGAGCGCTACGCTGTCCATCTCGTCGCGTGAAATTACAACGCCGCCCATCGCATCCGCATGACCGCCCAGATACTTCGTGGCGCTATGGACCACGATGTCCGCTCCGAGCTTCAGAGGTTGGATCAGAAAAGGCGTCGCGAACGTGTTGTCTATAATCAGGCGCGCGCCATTCTCGTGTGCGATCTCGGCGCACGCCGCGATGTCACAAACTTTTAGCAGCGGGTTGGAGATCGTTTCCGCGATCAGGACCTGCGGTTTGATCTCGCGCGCCTTCTCGCGCACGGCTGATAAATCGCAGAAATCTACGAAGACTGTTTTGACGCCAAAATTAAGGAAGATCGTGTTCAGCAGGTTGGTGATCGCGCCGTAGAGATCCTGCGACGCCAGCACGGTTGAACCGGATTTCAGATCGCAGGCGATGAGGGCAGCGTGAATAGCAGCCATGCCGGTGGCGTAAGCGCACGCGGTCGCGCCTTCTTCAACGTCGCGCATCGCCTCTTCGAGCGCGGCAGTGGTGGGATTGCCGTAACGCGTGTAGACAAACCCTTCCTTCTCGTCGCCGAGGACCTGATCGATCTCCTGCATCGTGTCGTAAGTAAACGTTGCACTGGCGTAGATAGGAGTCGCAACGGATTTTGCTTCGGGCGGCGCCTGTCGCTCACCGCTGTGTACGAACTTCGTTGTGATGTCTAAGTCCGGTTTATCACGCATTTTAATCACTAAGATAGCGCTCGCCGCCGTCGCAGAGCACAGTCACCACTACCGCCGGCTCTCGCAACGACGATCCCACCAGCCCGGCAGCAAAAACGTTCGCGCCGGAGCTGGGGCCTACCAGCAATCCTTCTTCACGGGCTAATTTACCCGTCATTAATAACGCATCTTCGGTCGTAACTTCCAGTGTCTCCGCCACCAGCGACGCGTCGTAGATGCCCGGGACAATCGCGGTGGCCAAATGTTTCAGACCTTCGATCCCGTTCAAAGGCGACTCTGGCTGTACCGCTACGGCTTTCAACTTCGGATTCAATTCTCGCAGACGTCTCACCACGCCGACGAACGTGCCTGTCGTTCCCAAGCCGGTGACGAAATGCGTGATACGACCGCCAGTCTGTTCCCAGATCTCGTTCGCTGTGGTGTCGTAATGGGCGAGCCAGTTAGCGTCGTTGTTGTACTGATCCGGGTAGAAATATTTATCGGGATCATTGGTGAAGATTTCGCGAGCGACAAGTTGCGACCCATCAGTCAAAAGCATCGGGTCGGTTTCGACGATCTCGACTCCGTAACTCCGCAGGATTCGCTTACGCGGCAGGCTCGCGTTCTTCGGCAAACAAACCTTGACCGTGTAACCACGCGATGCGCCGATCATCGCGTAGGCGATGCCGGTGTTGCCGCTGGTCGCATCCAGGATTGTCATTCCGGGTTTCAGTTTGCCACTGCGCTCACCTTCAATAATCATCGACAGCGCCGCGCGATCCTTCACCGAGCCACCCGGATTGAGGTGTTCCGCTTTCGCAAACACCTGCACCCCTTCGCGTAGTTCAGCATCCAGCAGTCGCAGCTTCAACAGCGGCGTGTTACCGATGTTCGCTTCGACGGTGCCGGGCTCAATCGCCTTCCTGGGCGCTTCTAAAACGTCTACCTGCATGTTTCGTCCCAAAGGAAAACCGGTCGCCACTTCGTAAAAGTGCGACCGGTTTCGCCGTTCAAAAATTTGCTGGTCAGTTAGCTCATGCGCTACTCCGGCCTGCAAACGGCCTATCGGTCGCGGTGCTGTAACAGCACCACGGACAACAGAGACAACATGCGCAGGCCTTCTTTGACATTGACTCGACGACTATAGGCTTGCCGAAAATTGCTGTCAAGCTGGCTAATCCGTCCTATCCGCGCTAATCTGTGGCAAATGTCTGAAGAATGGCCGCCACTACCGCTCGAAGAATGGAAGGACACGTGTGCAACGCTGCACATGTGGACGCAGATCGCCGGCAAAGTTCGCCTCGCGCAAACGCCGCTGGTTAACCACTATTGGAACGTTCCGCTTTACGTCTCAGCGCGCGGATTAACCACCACTGCGATGCCGCACGACGAAAGGTTCTTTGAAATGGAGTTTGATTTCATCGATCACTTTCTCGTGATCAGGACCAGCGACGGCTCGACTGAGAATATCAAGCTTGAGCCAAAATCCGTTGCCACTTTTTACCAGGAGACGATGGCCGCGCTGCACGGGCTCGGACTGGACGTGCGTATCTGGAAGATGCCCGTGGAGGTTCCCGATCCGATTCCTTTTGATCAGGACCAGCAACATGCATCTTACGAACGTGAGCCTGTTGAGAGGCTCTGGCGCGTACTGCAATCGTCAGATCGGGTGTTGCAGGAGTTTCGCTCGCGATTTATCGGTAAGTGTAGTCCGGTACACTTTTTCTGGGGCAGCTTCGATCTGGCGGTGACGCGATTCTCAGGACGACCCGCGCCCGCGCGTGATGGTGCAGACACGATCACGCGTGAGGCATATTCACACGAGGTGATCAGTCACGGCTGGTGGCCCGGGCAGGGACCGTTGGGCAAGCCGGCGTTTTATTCCTACACCGCGCCCGCGCCGGAAGGCTTGAGCGGAGCGACAATCCGACCTGAGAAGGCGTTCTACAGCAACGACCTGTCTGAATTCTTAATGCTCTACGACGACGTCCGCACCGCCTCCGATCCCGACGCAGCCTTGCTGGACTTCTGCCAAAGCACCTACGAAGCCGGCGCCAAACTGGCCCACTGGGACCGCGCCTCTCTTGAAAGATCTTTGTAGGGGCGGCACTCCGTGGCCGCCCGTGTGTTGAGTTAGGCGAGAGACGGGCGGCCACGGAGT
>JAICQI010000200.1 GCA_025937955.1 Pyrinomonadaceae bacterium | reverse complement strand
GCCTGTTGCCAGTCGCGTTTGTTTAAGTTCGAAACCGCCATGCGGATTGTGGCAATCGCTGCACTTCAGCGCGCCTTCCAGCACTTTATGATGGAATGGCAATTGGAACTGGTGTTTGACCTCATTATGACAGCTCAGACAGAGTTGCGGTTCGCTGGTATTGAGCAGCTTCAGACTCGCGATGCCTGGCTTCTGCGCGTTTGTTGACGAGATGAATACGTTCGAAGCGGCCAATTGTCGCCCGGTTTCCGGAGCGTGACTTGTATGGCAATCCACACAGCCGATATCGTTGCGCCAGTGTTCGCCGCGGCGGAAGTTGTTGTGCTCTTCTCTACCGGCATGACACGTTAAACATGTTTCAGAGATTTCCTTCGAAGACTTGTTTTTGAAGGAAATCATCTTCTTCGGATCACCCTCTTCGATGTGTGCCTTACCTGGACCATGGCATGACTCGCAACCTGTCACTTTGTTTTTCCAGCTGCCAATCTTCGTGAGTTGGGCGTGGGAAGTGTGTGAGAAATACTTGAACTGATCCTCGTGACAGTCCTTGCAAGCCTCACTGCCGACGTAGTCAGCCGACTTGTCCTGGTCGTTAGACTTGTACAGAGCGAGTTCGGCCGCGCTGATCGGGGCAGACTGGGAAGAATTGTTGTAGGTGAGCCACCAGATCGTACCGGCAGCAAAGGCACAGATCAGGAGTGCTTTAATGAGTCGATTCATTTCTCCGGCCCTTCCCTTAAAACTGCGATTAAGCGACCTTGAGCGAGTAACGCCGAAGCATTCTAGGTTGTAATTGGTCGTTCTTTATGTGACGACCATCACGTAAGCGGGACGATCATGGACTCGCCTGATTCACAGTGTCAAGAGTTTTTGACCCTCACACAGCTCCTCCAGGGCGAGGCGATCCCGAATCAGAATACTATCTGGCATCACCCTTATGACCTGCTTTTTGCTAAGAGTCGCCAGCAGGCGTGTCACTGTCTCTCGCGACGAGCAGATCATTTGAGCAATCTCTTCATGAGTAAAAATCTTCTCGAGTCGCACGGTGTGCGACCCGTCCGAGCCGTTTCCGTTACTCCACGCCAGCAACAGTTTGGCTAAACGGCCAATGGCTGTTTGCGGCAGGAGTAATAACTTTGCGCGATCCATGAGTTCGGTTAGTTCCTGGCTCAATAGCTTCAAAATTGCCTGGGCACCTTCCTGGCTCTGCTGCATGAGAGCAATCAGTTCGACGCGTGAGATGAAGTCTGTGCGACAGGGCTCGATAGTCTTGACGGTCTCGTCGTAAGGACCGTTTCGCAGCACCGAGTTCAAGCCCAACACATCGCCGGCCTGTGCCATGCGAAGCATCACGATCCTTCCCTCACTTGATGAGATTGAGACGGTTGCTCGGCCGGTTCGCAGTATGTAAACGCCGCGGGCTGGTTCTCCTTCGGCAAACAGGACTGTTCCGCGGCCATGAAGCGAATTCAGGTTGTGAATATTCGATCCGTGGATTTCGCGTATCAGCGAATATAGGTCTGTGTTTATCTGCCCACTTGACGGTTCGTCAACTTCTTTCTGTCTCGCGCTCGGCATGATTGGCTCCGACTGAAAGATCACTCACGGCGCCCGTAAGCGCAATGCATGTGCCAATTCGACCGTGGTCTAATTCTTTGTGGAATTTAAAGTTCTGAGGCCCAGGCAAGCGGAAAATTGCGCAGCCAAGCGGATTTTTGCGTGAGAACTTGCCTACCGTGATGAGGACGCTTTTTCTTTAGCCGCAGATTTACGCAGATTTTCGCTGGTCAGCGTTTATCCGCGTTCATCTGTGGCCGGCGAGCTTTTGGTTAACCGGCGGCGCGGTGGGCTCGGGCGGCAAGGTGTTGCTGGAAGAGTTGGGCGGTGGCTTCGAGAAAGTCGTAGGAGGTTACGATGCCTACTAATTGATCGCCATCGATAACCGGGAGACAGCCCACTCGATGTGTGCGCATGAGCTCCATTGCTTCCAACGATGAGGTTGAAGGAGACACGGTCACCGGGTCCTTAACCATGATTTCCCGAACCGTCATTGGTTTCGTTTCGCTGTCCGCACGGCTGATCATCATGCGAAGCAGTCCACGGTGAGTCACCACACCTACTAACCGCCCGTCAGCATCTTCAACTGGCACGTGCCTGATGTGTCGCCAGTCCATCACGCTGGCGGCGAGATCGATCAAGTCGTCGGGGCTGACAGTGAAGAGATCCGTCGACATGAACTGACCGACGGTACGATAACCGTCCTCCCATTCCTCGGGCTCCGCTTTCTCGATGATCGGCCAACGATGAACCGGCGAACCTTGCTTCTGGTTTGCCAGTATCTCAGACGTCAATCTTCTCCGGCTCGCGTCTTTGGCCGCCGGGGCGCCACTCGCGGAAAGGGAATTCATTATCCAGCGCGCACCGGTTTGCCGGCTCAGCGCGCGCTCTTCGATGATGCCGAGGTACTTATCAATGTCTTCACTCGCCACCTGCGAATTACTCAAGCCCTGCCGCGCAAGCGGAAGCAACTCTTGTAGAATGAGCGCTGCTGCGCTGTGGTTCTGCCCGCCAATCCATTGAAACTGAGCATCGAGCCCGTGCCGCGCGGCGCGGAAAAAGTTCAACTTCGCATCGTCAAATGCCATTCGCGTCGCGATATCGCCGTATGCTTGCGGCAGGGCCAGCATCAACCCGGTAAAGAACGCAGCATTCGCAATTTCGTCGACTACGGTTGGACCGGAAGGCAAGGCGCGGTTCTCGATGCGCAGATGCGGAACACCATTGGTTACTCCATAACACGCACGATTCCAGCGCCACACCGTACTGTTGTGCAGTCGTAAGGCTGAAAGTGACGGTGTTTCACCACGCGCCAGGACCGCAAACGGATTTTCCTCCGGTTGCGCGATCATGATCGGACGAAAACGCGTGATCTGATCGTGAAAGAGTTCGACGACGGAATGTTTCAGCCAACAATCGCCGAAATTCACGCGCGTGGGTTGGTTGCGCGCCAGTTGCGGGCGCGAGCGTTCGTCGGTTGAATGTTGGAACAGCGCCACACGTGTTTCCTGCCACAAGCGTTGACCAAACAACAGCGGCGAATTGACAGCGACGGCAAGCACCGGCGCAGTTATAGTCTGCGCGATGTTGTACTGGTTGGCGAACTCGCGCGCATTACTCTGAAAATGGACCTGGAAACTGGTGTTGCACGATTCCATCATGATGTTGTCGTGCGTCAGGTGCAGCTCGTCCAGTCCCTTGATGTGAATCGAGAGCGGGCCGCCGCGCAGCCGAATCACGCCTCGATTCAGCTCGTGGTAACGCGCGACCGGAGCAAGATTGTCGAGAGTCAAATCTGACTTTTGTAGCGTCGGCAGAATGCCGGAGAGAAGCACATCCGCGCCCTGAGTTGAGGCACTGTTGCGCGCCAGCGCGATCAGCTCGACGAGTTCTTGTTCCATCCGAGTGAAACAGTTGTTCTCGAGTTTTAGGGGCGTGAGATTAGCTTCGAGATTGAAGCGGGCGATTTCGGTTGTCAGTCGCGTGTCATTCGCGTGTTTCAGCACGTCCAATGACACCGGAGCTGGTCGCAAATAACGGTCGATCAGGAACATCTCCTGCTCGGCGCCGATGCGCTTAACGCTGGTCTCGAAACGACCGTCTTCGAGCATGAACGCGAGTGCGCGCAGGTCTTCCAGCAGTGCCTTCATGAAGACCTGCGACTGTTTTTCGTCGACGTGTTGCTCGACGTTATGTTCTCCCATCAGAAGTTATTCCTTGCACCGGCTAAAGCCCGGTGTGAATGAGACGAGTTTGAGGCAAAGTCAGATTAATCGGCATAGTCGGTCTCAGCGGACGCGCAACCAACACGGGACAGGGCGCCTGCCGCAGAACCCGATCGACATTCGATCCGAACAGAGCGCGCATTCCGAATCCGGCGCCGTGCGCTCCAACGCTTATCAAATCGATTTCATTATTTTCTGCGTAGTTCAGAATCTCGCGATACGGGTAGCCTTCGCTCACCACCGCCCTGACGCCACACCAGAGGTGGACCTCGCCCGGCACAACTTTCTGCAAGCGATACGCGGCAGTGTGATAAGCGGACTCGCCTTTCGTCGGATACCAGGCAATTTCCGGTTCATTCATTGAACGCGGTGCCAACACGTGCAGCAGGTGCAACTCTGCCTGGTGCTCCTGCGCGATCGACAACCCATACTTCAAAGCCAGCTCGGAATAATCAGAAAAGTCGTAAGCCACGAGCACACGTTTCAATTCGACGCTCATTGCATCGCTTACAAAGTCTCGCTCGTCAGTGTGCACAACCATCACCGGGCATGGAGCGCTACGGCAGACTGACTCCGCCGTGGATCCCAACAGGGCCGCACGATGTGGACGCCGCCTCGACCGCATCACTATCAAATCGACGTGCCGCTGCTGGGCTTGCGCCATTATTCCCTCGTCAATGTGGTCAGTGGGCACAACCACCAGATGCCAACGTGAGTCAGAAGGATCGATCTGGTCCAGCACTGATGCGGCAAGCTTCTCTTCACCGTCGGCGTCATTCGTGCAGTGAAGCAAAATCAATTCGGCTTCATGGGCTCGCGACAGCGCGAGTGCATAACGCACCGCATCTTCGGAGTGTGGTGACAAATCAGTGGGACAAAGAATTCGTTTTATGTTGATCATGACTTTTAGGCGGTGCCCCTCCGTTTACGGTTTGATTGCTACTTTCATTACTCCATCCAGTCGCTCGCCAAACAAATCGTAAGCTTCCCCGATTCTGTCCAATGGGAAAGTGTGCGTGAGCAACGGTGTGAGATCTACGCGGCCGTGACGAACAACTTCCATCAACCTCCGCATGCGCTCTTTGCCACCGGGACAAAGCGTCGTCACGATGCGGTGATCTCCGATGCCGGCCGCAAATGCCGTGTAGGGAATTTCGAGCTTGCCCGAATAGACGCCGAGGCTCGACAACGTTCCGGCTGGTCGCAGACTGCGCAACGCGCTCTCGAAAGTTTGTTGAGTGCCGAGTGCTTCGATTGCTACGTCAGCGCCGCCACCTGTCAGACGTTTTACTGCGTCGACAACGTCGAGGTCGCGGTAGTCGAGCGTGATATCAGCGCCCATGCGTTTCGACATCGCGAGCCGGTGCTCGTCTCCATCAATGCCGATGATCAACGATGCTCCCATTAGTTTTGCTCCGGCCGTGGCACACAAACCGATCGGACCCTGGGCAAAGACAACTACTGAATCGCCGATTTTTATCCGTGCAGACTCGGCACCACTAAAGCCGGTGGAAGCGATGTCGGCGAGCAGTACTACCTGTTCGTCTGTAAGTTCATCGGGAATCTTCGCAAGGTTCGCCTGGGCGTAAGGCACTTTTAGAAACTCGGCCTGAGCGCCGTTGATCGTGTTTCCAAATCGCCAGCCACCAAGAGCCTCGTAACCCTCACCGTGACCACACTGTGCCGAGTGGCCCGACAAGCAGCCGCGGCATTGGCCACATGGCGTGATCGCGCCGACGAGCACGCGGTCGCCGATGTTGTAACCGGAAACGCCTTCGCCGAGCTCTTCGATTACACCAACCGGCTCGTGGCCGATCACCAAACCTGGAGCAACTGGATATTCACCTCTGACGATATGAAGGTCGGTTCCGCAAATCGTGGTGAGCGTTACGCGAATAACAGCTTCGCCGGTGCCGGCGCGTGGCTTTGTTACTTCTTCGACTCGAATCTTGTTCTTGCCATGAAAAACATTTGCTCTCATCTCTGACCCTCCTGGTTACGCGATCAGCATTTAGTGCAGGGCCGCCGAGATATCTTGGACCGATTCCAGCGCGCTGTTGTGTTTCACGTGCACTGATTTAATCGGTGACGTCAGGAACACTCTTTCGTCGACCCACATTTCCAGGCGACAACCAACAGAGATTGTTCCGACCTTGAATTCGGAGCCCAGGGAACCTTTCAACAAGGCTTCACTCGGTTCAGTGAGGTATTCACCGCCGTCAATTAATGCGCGCCCGGTTTTTGGATCGAGCAGCAGGATGTGGTAAACGCTGCGGTAGGTTTGGACCACGATCGAATCGAAGGCGTTTAAGCTCTCCAGCATGACGTCGCCGCTCGAGCTTAGCTCCAAGCCTGATTCACGGCCCCAGCAATCGATGCAGAGTTCCAACGCCGGATCGATATCGAGTCTCCTGTCGTCGATCGATCGACCGCAGCTGGAACAGATACCGTAAGAACCAGACATCAATCGATCGAGAGCGTCGTCGATCTTTCGCAGGCGCGCCTGAAGCGACTCCTTGCGCTCGTCATCTTTTAGCAGAGCCTCGCAGATGTCTTCGCGTTCGCTATGCAAACGGTTCCAGGTGTATCCGCCTTTGCCCCCGATCGGGATTTCAATCAAATGAATCGTGCGGTTTTCGCTCATGATGTGCCTCCAATAGTTCCGAATTACGCGTGCGAAAGTTGCCAGTACTCCTTCTGCGCGCGTTTTGCCCAGCTCCAAAAACGACCTCGCTTGATCGTCGCCGGACTCTCGTTCCAAATATCTTTCTGCAGGTAGATGGTGTCGTTTCCGGCCTCATCGATCACCAGCTTCAGCTCATGAGAGTAGTGTGAGACCGGTTCGTGCCCTTCGATTTCGGCGGCAAGGTTCATTGCCGCAACCTCGCCCTGGCGTGTTGCCATGTGGCCCATCTTTGGACCGGTGAAATTCACACAGTCGCCAACTGCGTAGATTTGTTTGTGGCCCGTCACGCGCATCGTCCAATCGACGTTGAGGTAGCCTTCGTCGTTAGTTAATCCCAGGTATGAAGCTGCTGAAGAGCCTCGAAACGGAGGCAGCAACATCAGCAGGTCGTGATTGATTGCTTGTCCGCTTCTTGTTAAGACGGAGTTTTGCGTGACTGTTTCAATCGGGAAGTTGGGGAGAAACTCTATTTGCTGGGCGGCGAAAGCTTTTTCAAGTGCGATGGCAGCATCGCGATCTTCGAATTCAGAAGCGAACTCGCCTGGACTAACGACGGTAATTCTCACCTGATCGCGTTCGCCTCGTTCCTTCAGCAGACGCGCAAGTGCAAACGCGGTTTCGTAAACAGGCACGGGGAGACGTGTGCCTGCACATTGGCCGATCACGGCCCGGCCTTTGTGAAAGTTGGAAATCGCTTTGCCGAACTTCAGGGCTTTATCGAGATTGAGCAGGTGATGCGCGTGTTCGTAGAAGCCGGTGATGCGCTCTGTTGCCAGGCGGCGGCCGAGTGCGAAGATGAGGTAGTCGTAGGAAATATTTCCTTCGATCTCACCGTGTGCGATGGCTACTTTTCTTTCGATTGGATCGATGCGTGCGACTTCTGCTTCGATGAAGTTCACGCGTCTGTCCAGCATTGCGTGGCGCAGGTCAAAGGAGACGTCTTTCGCTTCACACCTGCCGAAGGCCACTTTCACCAGTGACGGGTAAAAGACAAAATTACGACTGCGCGACACCAGCGTGATCTGATGTTCGTCGCCCAGTTGTTCGGCAAGCCGCTCTGCGGCTATGACGCCGCCAAACCCGCCACCAAGGATTAAAACTTTCGCCATTGCCAACAAGCCCTCTCTCGAAATCGCCCAGTGTGCACGACCCGTACCACGTTGTTTTTATTGGGTTTTGGGGAGAAGGGAAGTTGCTGGTGCGAGGTATTTCCCAGCGCGGTTGAAAATTCCCACAAAGACTTTACGCCGCAGATGAAACGCAGATAACGCAGCTCTGCGTTTCGATCTGCGTTTCATCTGCGGCAAAAAGTGGATTACTCTTTCAACACCTGCGCCAGGGTTTTCAGGAGTTTCTCTGCGGTGTAGGGTTTGTTGAGGAACACTGCGACACCTTCCAGCGCGCCCTCGCCGGCGTGTTGTCCTGCTCCCAGACCACTCGCCGCAATGATGCGTACCTTCGGGTTCATTCTCTGCAAAGCACGGATTGTCGCCGTCCCGTCCATGAACGGCATCACCATGTCTGTCAGCACCACCGCGATTTCGTTCTTCTTGTCCGCGTAGTACGCGAGCGCTTCGGTGCCGTCGCTCGCCGTCAAAACCTTATATCCAAACGTCTCGAGTGTGCCGCGCGTAATTTCACGAATCGACTCCTCGTCATCCACAACCAGGATCAACTCTCCATTTCCGAGCGGAAGATCCGTCTGCAAAGCCGCGGCATCAAGCGCCCCAGGCGTATCAAGTGCCGGAAGGTACAACGTAAACTGACTGCCTTTATGCAGCTCGCTATAGACATTGATAAACCCGCCATGGCTCTTCACGATCGTCAATGCGGTTGAAAGACCAAGGCCCGTGCCTTTCGTCATCTCTTTCGTAGTGAAAAACGGCTCAAAGATCCGGCTCTGAACCTCCGCCGACATCCCCGGCCCGGTATCCGACACACTGATCATCACAAAACGTCCCGGCTTGGCTTCGAGATGCATGCGCGCGTAGTTTTCATCGACAAAAACATTCTCAGCTCTAATCGAAATCGAACCACCTTCGGGCATGGCATCGCGAGCGTTGACGCAAAGATTCATAAGCACCTGATGTATCTGAGTCGCGTCGGCTGAGATGATCCAAAGATCCTTTGGAATCTGAAAGTTGATCTCGATCGACTTCGGCAACGTTTCACGCAGAATTTTAACGATCTCTTTGATCAAATGCTTCGGTTGCAAAGCCACTCGTTCACCTTCGACACCGCGCGCAAACGACAACACCTGCCGCACCATGTTTCCGCCACGCTCAGCATTCGTGCGTAAAACGTCCAGCCACTTCCGGCTCGCTTC
>JAICQI010000837.1 GCA_025937955.1 Pyrinomonadaceae bacterium | reverse complement strand
CCAGCGTTGAATTTGCGCAGACTTGGGCGGCCACGGAGTGCCGCCCCTACAAAGGACCAAGGAGAGTGAAAAATGCTTCAGGATATTCGCTATGGTTTTAGGATGCTTCTTAAGAAGCCTGGCTTCACGCTGATCGCGGTGCTTTCGCTGGCGCTTGGCATTGGTGCGAATACCGCTATCTTCAGTCTCCTGGATGCGGTGCTGCTCAAGTCGTTGCCGGTGAGCGAGCCTACCCAGTTGGTCCTGTTCGGCAAAGGCGAGAACGCAGGCCTGACCAACAGCTTTCCCGATCAGAGCACGGACCTGTTCTCCTATCCGTTTTATCGCCAGGCGCAGCAACGCAGCGACATCTTCTCGGGAGTGGCCGGCCTCTTGAGCATCCCGTGGAACGTGCACGGGTTCGTCAATGGAAGCGGCGACATCGAAAAGATTCAAGTGCAACTCGTCACCGGCTCTTACTTTCCGGTGTTGGGCGTCAACGCAAGTCTCGGACGCGTATTAACTGAAACGGACGATCAGAATCAAGGCGGCCATCCGGTTGCAGTGGTGAGTCACGCATGGTGGGAACGCCGGCTCGGCGCTGATCCTTCGGTGGTCGGCAAAACAGTCAATATCGACAACATCATCTACACGATCGTCGGTGTTGCTCCAAAAGAGTTTTTCGGCACCACAGTCGGCAACGCGCCTGACATGTGGGTTCCGCTTTCGATGGAAAAGCAGTTGCCGCCGGCGCACTGGGACGGACGAAACGATCCGGCAGCTCAGTCGCTGTATCTCATCGCTCGATTGAAGTATGACGTCAGCGCGGAGCAAGCCAGTCCTGGCATCAATCTACTTTTCAAACAGTGGCTAGGAACGCTCGAGAGCAGGCTGCCGCCTGAGAAGAAGCAACAGAACATTCAAAATGCGAGCATCGAGCTGACGCCGGCGAGTCGTGGTCTCTCAACACTGCGCGAGCAGTTTTCACTTTCGTTGAGAGTGCTGATGGGTGTAGTCGCGCTCGTGTTGCTGATTGCGAGTGCGAACGTAGCCAACTTGCTGCTGGCCCATGGCACGGCACGCAGCCGAGAGTTTGCGGTGCGGATGGCTGTCGGCGCGGGACGCCTGCGCCTGGTGCGGCAGTTGTTCACTGAGAGCGCGCTGCTGGCGCTGCTCGGCGGGTTGGTTGGCGTAGCGCTTTCCTGGTGGGGTAGCCGTCTGCTTTTGCTCATGGCCTCGGATGGACCAGATGCGCTGCCGGTCGACGTCACGCCTAATCTTCGCATTCTTGGATTCACATTCGGTGTTTCGATGTTGTGCGCAGTTGTCTTCGGCATTGCGCCTGCTTTGCGCGCTTCGCGAACAGAGCCAAATACGTCGCTCAAAGGTGGCAAGACCGCCACTGCATTACGAAATCCACTCGGCAAAGCGTTCGTGGTAGCGCAAGTGGCGCTGTCACTTTTGTTGCTCGTCGGCGCCGGGCTTTTTGTGCGCACGCTGATCAACCTGCAAAGCATTTCCAGTGGATTTAACCAGGAGAACGTCATGATGTTTCAGGTGGACATTTCATCCGCCGGCTACAAGAGTGACGATCCGAGGCTGCCGGCGTTGATGCAGGAGGTTGAAGATAAGGTCAAAGCTGTTCCCGGTGTGCAGTCTGCTGCGTTCGCGTTCATCGTTTTCAATCAGGGATTCTGGACCGGCCGTGCTCATAGCCATGGCGACAACATTCCTGAAGGACAGAGCCGCACGCTCAGAAACAACATCGTCGGTCCGGACTTCTTTGCTGTCATGGGCCTTCCATTGGTGCAGGGCCGCACTTTTGGACCACAAGACACCAAGACTGCGCAGAAGGTGGCGGTGGTTAGCGAGTCGATGGCGCAGCGATTTTTCCCGAATGGTTCTCCGCTCGGCCAGCGGTTCGGACTCGGTCCGTCAACGACGCCGGAGGACATTGAGGTTATCGGGGTCGTGAAAGATGCGAAGTATGGAAATTTGAAGGAACAGTTTCGACCGATGGCCTTCTATCCGTATACACAGGTTCCTCCCGATGTGCTGAACAACCTCGTAGTGCGTTTCTCGGGACCGGAGAGCGTAGTCCTGCCGCAGGTGCGACAGACGATTAAGGAGGTCAACCGCAACCTTCCTATCGATGATGTGGTGAGCCTTTCGGACCACATCGGCCGTTCCCTCGTGCAGCAGAAACTGGTGGCACGGCTCGCGACATTCTTTGGGCTGCTCGCGTTGTTGCTCGCGTGTATCGGGTTGTACGGCGTGATGTCTTACGGCGTGGCGCGGCGCACGAACGAGATCGGCATACGCATGGCGCTCGGCGCGCGTGATGTTAGCGTGCTGTGGTTGGTGTTGCGTGAAGCATTGGTGCTGGTGGTGATCGGGTTGGTGGTGGGGTTGATTGCGTCACGGTGGCTGACGAAGACGGCGGCGTCGTTGTTGTACGAGTTGAAGCCAAACGATCCGCTGACGATTGTGCTGGCGACGTTGTTGCTCGCGGCGGTGGCGGTGTTGGCGGGTTATCTGCCGGCGCGGCGTGCGTCGCGCGTCGATCCGATGGTGGCGCTGCGCGAAGAATAGGGCGAATAGGACCAATAGGACCTATACAAATGATTAAAGATATTAATTCGCAGTGAGAAGCTTGTTAAAGCGGCCGAGGTTCACCGCGATCGCGGCGTTGCTGACGGCCACACGTGTCGATCCGTTAGAGACGCTTAGGTACGAATGAAGCCACGGATGAACACGGATTTTTAACGGATGGAATTATGAATACAT
>JAICQI010000309.1 GCA_025937955.1 Pyrinomonadaceae bacterium | reverse complement strand
GGAGCAAAGGGCCACCGACTTTAAGCTAGTGGTGCGAGTGCCAGCGAATCAGTTTGGCGTCGCGCTCGACGAGATCAAGAAGCTGGCCACCAACGTCCCTGAAGAAAAAGCGACTGGCCAGGACGTGACCGAGGAGTTCATCGATCTCGAAGCACGCATCAAGACTCAGAAAGCTCTCGAAGCTCAGTTTCTGGGAATCATGCGACAGGCTAACAAGGTTGAAGACGCACTGGAGGTCCAGCGGCAGATAGCAGAAGTCAGAACTGAGATCGAGAGACTGGAAGGACGTAAACGGTTTGTTGAAAACCGCTCGAGCCTGGCCACGATCACCGTTAACATTCAGGCACCAAAACCCGTGCTGGTAACGACTCCGACTGGCGTTGGGCATAGCTTGCGTGAGGCAATTTCCGAAAGCGTCGAGCTGGCTTCAGGACTGCTGATATTTTTTGTGCGTTTTGCGATCGTGATGGTTCCAGTTCTCTTGTTCGTGGGACTGCCAACGGCACTTGTGCTTCGCTATTTCATGCGACGTTCCAGGCGAGTGCGGCTGGCGCAAGCGCTGGCTACTCCGGCCAGCGAGTGAACGGAAAGCACTCTGTGCGCTAAACTGCGCAAGTATGAAAAATTGTTTAAGGCTGCTGACCGTATGCTGCCTGGCGATAGCCTGCACCAAAGCGCCGACGAACGACACACAAAACGCCGTCGAATCGCCGGCAATCAATTCGGTTGACGTTGTAAAAGCAACCCCACAGGAACTCACGGTCGCGGCCGGTGAATCGGGCGAGGCCGTGGTCCGTCTTCAGATCATGGACGGTTATCACGTAAACGCCAACCCGGCGAGCTTCTCGTATCTCATTGCCACCAAACTCGAGCTCACGCCGGCGGATGGCATCGCCGTCGAATTCATCACCTATCCAGAGCCACTGACGAAGAAGTTCTCCTTCTCACCAGATAAGCCGCTGGCAGTTTACGAAGGTGAAACTACTTTGAAGGCGCGACTCAAGACAGACAAAGCATCCAAACCGGGCACACACAACCTTTCCGCCAAACTGCGCGTCCAGGCATGTGACGACAAAGTTTGTTACGCTCCGGGAACAATCGACTTAGTGGTTCCGGTGAATATCAAGTGAAGACGTTTTGGATGATTCTGGCTGCCGTGGGCGGCGTGACGGCTGCGTTCTTTGCGTTCCGGGAGAATTTTGACAATGCCTTCGTGGCCGCTGCCGTCGGGGCGGTCTGCTGGTTCCTGAGTTACCGGCAACAGATACGCGAGAAGCTGCCGAAGGAAGACGATGATGAGCAAGAGGATGAAGTACCAGATGAGGATTTACATTCGTAATATCGCGACTGCGATTCTGGCCGTTGCGGTTTTATCCAATTACGCGTTAGTTAAGGCGTCGGACCAATCGGACGTTCGCGCCACCGTGCAGAGTGTTTTCGAGCAGTTGAAGTCGCGCAACTATCACGCGCTTTACGACTCCCTGCCGGGCGCTTCGCGGAGCCGCATGTCGCGCGATCGTTTTGTGAACGCACTGCAGCGAGCGCAGGACTTCTATCAACTCGATCGCATGGATATCGGCACGATAAAAGTGATGGGTAATCTGGCGGTTGTGGATACGGTGCTCTACGGGCGAGTCGTGACTCCGATTCAGGCGGACGGGAAAATCGTCGCGCAGCAGTACCTGTTGCGTGAAGATGGAAAGTGGCGCGTAGCCACGGGCGATCAATCAACAGTGAGAAAGTTTCTCGCGGCGAATCCAGGCTTCAGCAAACAGTTCCGGATTCAACAGCCACGCGTCTACATCAAGCAGAACGACAAGTGGCTGTTGAATTCAACCTGGGTAATAAGCGTTAGGTCAGGAGCAGATCGTCGAAGCTCAACTGGGCATCGTCAACCCGCTCGGTGTATTCACCGTGACGAATGCGATAGCGTGGAACGTCGAGCGCTTCACGCACGGCATCGAGATGAAAACGGATTATGCGCGGCGTGAGCCTGACCGATGGAATGCGACGCTTCGCCGCGAGCCGTCGCACAGTCGATTCACTGACTTGCAGGAACGCGGCAAGCTGTTTGGCAGTTAGAAACTCCTCACGCTCTTCCATATCGGTGCGTCATCGTCCGTGTGTATCCGTGGCTCAAGGCTTTGGCGGCAGATTCAACGCTACGCGGTAAACTGCGGCGCCATCGATCTCCACGTCCTTGCTGATTGGCTCCGCACCATCCATCTTCACACTCACGCGATACTTCCCTGGCTCCGGAGACAGCCGAAATTTGAAAGATCCGGTCTCCGTGGTGATACGCCCGTCGATCTTCTTAGTCGTCCCGTCTTCGAGTATCCTCGCCAACTCAATCTTGGCACCCGGCACGCTTTTTCCCGCGGCATTGAACACGCTGCCACTCAGGAACGCGATCGAGCCCTCGTCGATCGTGAGTATCAACCGATCTCCCAGCGAACGCGTCTTCCCTGCTTTGACTTCGACGTCCTCTATCGAACCGATACTCAGCCCGGTCTTCCGAAACGTCAGACCGTAAAGCCCCGGCGTCAGACGCGAAACGAGAAATTCTCCATTTTTATTGGTAGTCGAGCGGGTGACTTCGGTTTCGCCACGCCGCACCACCACCGTCACATCAGCCGGCGTACCCGTTTCCACTCGCACTTTGCCTTTAATCGCTCCGAGCGACTTATCCTGGGCGACAGAAACCCCCGCCGCGACGACGATCGTGGCAAGCACAAAGAGAGTTTTCTTGAATCTCATAGTCAATCCTTCACGTATATTCGAGAGATTACCGTAGTTAAGACGCTCAGGATCATATCACCGTTTGCTTCCGCAGGTCGCGCCCGTATAATCCTGACGGCGTCCCCCAAGAAAGAGCATTAATGCCTAATCGACCCGCGGCTTTTGTAGCGCATCTATCCCTTCCTCTCTTGTTGCTGATCGCACTTGCCGCGCCCAGTGTGCCGCAAAGCCAGGACCCCGCGACTCAAACTGAGCGACCACGCAAAGTATTTCCCAAAGAGCAGGAAGCGGAAGACGTCGTGCGCGTCGACACCGATCTGGTTTCAGTGGACGTGACGGCAATCGACGCCAGCGGCCGTCCGGTTCGCAACCTGCGCCAGGAAGACTTCAAAGTTTTTTCCGACGACGTTGAGCAACCGATCTCCTTCTTTCAAATCGAGAAGAGAGAAGGTGAACTACGACCGCTCGCCATTGTCTTCGCTTTGGATGTTTCCGGGAGTATGACTTCGGAAGAGATCGTCCGACTGCGTGCCGCGCTCCAGTCGTTTTCAAATCACCTCGCAAGCCACCCTGTAGTTTATGCAGTCATGGCTTTCGGGATGCAGGTGAAGACAATCCAGAAGTTTACTTCTGATCCTGACAAGCTGGACGACTCTCTCGGCCGTCTCGCTAAAGATGCGCCTAACGGTTTGTCGACTCACACGTACGACGCTGTTGACGATGCGATCCGGATGCTGGTGCGAAGCGCGCCGCGCACGCGTGAGAAACGTTTAATGAAACGTGCGGTGCTGGTTGTGACGGATGGTTTTCCGGTCGGAGATACAGTGTCGCCCAAGACAGTAATTGAACGAGCAAACGCGGCGGACGTCAGCGTGTTTGTCGTCACACTGCCATCATACTCGCGAGTGATCGCGTCATCGGCCCAAACACCACTGCCGACTCCTCTCGACGTGAGTGGATTAGCGGAGCTAACAGGCGGCCGAAATGTATATGCCAACCAAAGGGATTATGCGCCGCTGTTTCGCGCTTTGGCGGAAGAGGTAACCTCGGCGTACGTGCTGGCCTTTTATCCACCCGAGGAAAAGAGGCGCGATGGGAAATTACACACCATCAGGGTTGAGGGACCACGCGGGTTAACTTTAAGACAAAGCCGCTCTGAGTATCGAGCAGCGAGCAGGTGAAGCGATTTCCGATTGCCAATTGCCGATCCAATTTCAAGGCTATTGGAAATTGGCAATCGTAAATCAGCATTCAGTATTCGTCTTCGTCCTCGTCTTCGTCGAAAGTCTCCTCTTCCACGATGTCCAACTCGACGGGATCGAGTCCCACGACTTCCAGATCAGTTCCACACTCTTCACAAGACACTATTTCGCCCTTGTCCGTGTCCAAATCAACGTGGACATCAGCATCACATTCAGGGCAAGTTCCGGTCGGCACAGTTTCTTCCTCCCCGCAATAGGTGAAGGCAGGGTTACACCCCACATCGGGAGAGCACCCACTACCTTGTAAGCAACCGAATCAATCTACCCGCGAGCGCTGGAATTTGCAACACTCTTTTACCCAGATTGTTGGCCCAATCATGGTTACATTTTTATGCCGAAAATAACGCAGATGTGCGTTGCATCTGCGTTGCATCTGCGGCTAAAACAAATGTACCCGGAAACAGTGAAATGGCGGCGGATAAAAGTTATATTACTCACGGACTACGCGGATATTCACCGACTAATATCTAAGGCGAGACTTCCATGAAAGCAATTTTCTTGCTGCTCCTGACCATTCTCCCCATCACCACCCTGGCCCAACAGAAACGGCAAACACCCGCCAGGCCGCAAGCGAAAGCCACACCGGCGCCAGTGCCCGCTCCGACTTTCGACACCTTGTTGCCCGCAGACAGTTACACGATCTACGTCGAAGTGCGAGGCGCGGGTCAGTTAATTCGCTCCAGCACCGTGAATGAGCTGCTCGAGCCGGTGCTGAAACTCGCCGGGCCACCAAAAGAGTTCAAATCGGCTCTCAAGTGGTTAAATGCGCACGCGGAAGAAGTAATGACTTCTCGACTGCTAGTTGCCATGTGGGCCACGAACAAGAATCTTCCTGAAGGAATCATCGCGATTGAATTTGCTTCCGCTGAGGAAGCGGCCAAGTTTGTCACCCCACTCAATGAGTTTTTGCCCACTGTGGTGCCTCCGGAACCGGCAGCATCACCGGATAAACAAAAACCGGCAGCACCCGCACCGCCTAAATTTCACTTGCAACAACTTGGCTCACTGGTCGTGCTAACTCAAAAGCCGTGGACCATGAAGCAACTGAAGCCTGCCGGCAGCAAACTGCTCTCCGAAGATGCCAACTTCCGAACGGCGCACAGTCGCTTCAGCTCCGAGCCAGTTTTCGTTTACATCGATGTCAAAACAATCGAAAGACAACAGGAAGAGAGTCGCAAGCGCGCCGAAGCGACGCGGCTAGAACAGGAAGAGCGAGTAAAGCGCGAAATGGCGGCGGCCGCGGAACAGAAGAAACAAGCCACCGAACCCGATAAACCTGAAGCGGTGAATGAGACGGTCGTCGGCGAAGCAGTACCAGTTACGACCCTAACTGCGATCGGTGCTGAGCCGGGAAAAGAACCACCGGCGCCAGATCCAATGTCGAGTGCTTTAACACATTTGGGGATGGGCTTCTTTAGTGGTCAGCCAGACTGGCCTGACGGTGTTGCGCTCGCCCTCACCTTTGAGGGCGATTCAATCGATTTGCGGGGTCTGCTCATCAATGCTCCCGGTGAAAAGAGTGACGCAGTACCGTTCTGGCCCAAGTTGATTCCGGGGTTAGCAATCGCGCCCGAGTCGCCAAATATTTTTCCGGCTGACACGGAAATGTTTGTGACGCTGTCGCTCGATATACCACAGGTCTATGCGGCGATGTACGCTGAGACAAAGCGTCAATTTGTTAGCATGACCATCAACGATCCAACGCCCACCAAATCGGAGGCGGAGTCGCCGTTTGCGGTCGTTGAAAAGCAGCTGAAGATCAGCATCAAAGATGACGTGTTGCCGTTGCTCGGTTCGGAAATCGCGATTGGTTTGCCGATGCAGGGCATGGGCATAGGTGTAATGGGAATTCCCAACGTAGTGGTAAGCGGGGGAGCGAACGAGGGGAAAGCACCTATATTGGCTATTGAGGTACGCGACAAGGAACGCTTGCGCGCTTTGCTGCCGAAGCTGATCGAGTCGTTTGGCTTAAAAGGCGCGAGCGCGCTTGCTCAGACTGAGCGCCGCGAGGACACGGAGTTGGTATCGTTTCTTAATGTCTTTGCGTATGCCTTCGTCGGTGACTTCATCGTGTTGTCAGCAGATGCCGCATCGGTTCGCAAAGTCGTCGACGCTTACTTGAAACACGAAACGCTTGCGGCAGACGTCAACTTCAAAAACTACACGCGCTGGCAGCCAAGACAGTTGCACGGACAGATCTATATCTCTCCGGCGCTGATGGAGAGCCTTAAAACCTGGGCCACTCAACCAAACTCAATCATGAGCGATCGCACCAGGACCTTTATGTCGCCTGTTGGCATGTTGGCCCAGCCGATCACCTATTCACTCTCGAACGAGGGGACTGGACCGTTGCACGAGTTGCACTTACCGAAAAATCTGGTGCTGATGGCGGTCGCGGGAATTTCGGGAGAGGTCAATCCGTCGCCGACGGTCCAGAAAGAGCGAATGGCGATTGGTGCGATGTACATGATTGCCAGTGCTGAGCAGCAGTACAAGACATCGAAGGGTGGCGGTAGTTACGGGACACTGGAGCAGTTAATTTCGGAGAAGCTCGTGGCAAAGGACACGATCGAGAATTCTGGCTACAGATTTGAGGTAACTGTAACTGGCGACAAGTTTGAAATATCGGCGGCGCCGGTGGAGTATGGCAAAACCGGCAAGATGTCGTACTTCATTGACAATACGTTCGTGCTCCGCGGCGCCGACCGCAGCGGCGCCTCCGGCATGGCCTCCGACCCACCGATTCAATAAAACCGACCCGGTCGCTATCGCTCCCGGTACTGACCCGATCCCCGTGTGATCATCGCCATCAGAACCGACAGGGGATCGGGTCAGTACCGGGAGCGATAGCGACCGGGTCGGTTTTATTGAATCGGTGGGTCGGAGGCCATGCCGGATGCGCCGCTGCGGTCGG
>JAICQI010000147.1 GCA_025937955.1 Pyrinomonadaceae bacterium | reverse complement strand
TTGCATGAAGCCCTTCGCCTGTTGGAACAGGTCTCATCCCTTGAAAACCTGATTAGTCCATGGACCAAGGGCCGTTTCTGCGCGGAAATGGCAAATACTTTAAAAGACTTCGGAGTGTCCGAGGGTCGAATACTTGACTTTGATCGCGCTCTCAATCATTACAAGGAAGCTTCCGTACAGTTTGAGCAACTTGGAAATCTGCGGTATGTCGCCGTAGTTGAAAACAATCGGGGATATCTCCTCCTCAGTCTTGAACGGTTCGAAGAATCCAAAATGCATCTTGAACGGGCCCGAAGCCTGTTCGAAGGATTAGGAGATACTGTTGGCTGTGCGCAAGTAGATGAGACGTTGGCGCAGTTGCACTTAGCATCCCGATATTACGAAAGTGCTCAACGCTCAATTGAGCTTGCAGTGAACACCTTGGAAGGTAGTGGTGAGGATGCATTACTCGCTGAAGCACTTACCACACAAGGATTGATTCTCTGTCGTTTGAGTCATCGTCATGAGGCCAAACCAATTATTGAGCGGGCTAGACGTGTGGCGGAACGGTGCGGACATCGCGAAGGCGCAGGGAGGGCGCTGCTGATACTTATTGAGGAGATGTGTGACCAGCTCGCTGATGATGAGAGGCGGGAGATTGGGGCACAGGCCAATCAGTTGCTCGCCAATTCGCAGCAGCATGCCACCCGGGAACGGTTGAAAAAGTGCCTCGAGATGATCGCCGAGGCCCATTCGCGCCATGAGGCACAGCGAGAACAGGAGATTCACGCACAGAAGATGGCCGCACTCGGCGAGCTGTCGTTCGGCGTTGCGCACAACGTCAACAACACACTGACCGGAATTCTGGGCAGAGCCCAGTTAATCCTCAGAAATAGCAACGATCCAGCCAAAATCGAAGCCGGCCTCGAGTTGATCATCAAGAGCGCTGAAGACGGCGCACACATCATCCGACGTATCCAGGATTTCGCACGCCAGCGCCCAAGCCGCGAATTCGAAACCATAACCATCGCCGACCTGCTCAAGGACGCCTGCGAGATGACCCGCCCACGTTGGGAGTCGCGCTCGGAGTTCGCGCCCATCCGCTTCGCCCTCCATGCCGACTGCAAGGCTTACATCAAGGGCGACCCAGTCGAACTGCGCGAAGTGCTGGTAAACATGATCTACAACGCCGTCGATGCCATGCCATCCGGCGGCGAAGTGCGCGTCTCCACTCAGGAAAACCGCGACCGCGTCATCATCCAGATTACAGACACCGGCACCGGAATGACGCCGGAAGTCAAACAACGACTCTTTGATCCGTTCTTCACTACCAAAGGCAAGGCCGGCACTGGCATGGGTCTGGCCGTGAGCTTCGGTATTATCCGCCGCCACGAAGGCTCCATCGAAGTCGATAGCGAACCTGGCCGCGGCACTACCTTCAAGATCTCGCTGCCAAAAGTGTTGCAGGTGGCGGCGAAAGCCGAAGGGACTACCGCTCCCGCAATAACCGCCAACGCCTCGGAAGACAAGGTGCGGGTGATGGTGGTTGACGACGAGACGCACGTGCGCGAGGTCCTGATCGAAGCGCTTGAGGCTGAAGGCTGCGAGGTCGTGTCAGCCGAAAGCGGCGAGATTGCCCTGGCTTTGTTTGATCAGTCAGAAGGTAAGTTTGACGCCGTATTCACAGATATCGGCATGCCCGCCATGAGCGGATGGGAACTGGTTAGCGAAATCAGAGAGCGCTCGCGAACAATGCCAATCGCGATTATCAGTGGCTGGGCCGACGCCATCAGTGTGCAGACGAGAAACGCCGTGAAGGCTGACTGGGTAGTTGCCAAACCCTTTGATATCGACAGAATCTCGAAGATTGCGCAGGAGATCGCGCAGCGGAAAAATAGCGTCACTAACTAGGCACTAGCGCTGAGATCGTGGCGCTCAAGCTTCAAATACAGACCGCGTCGAGTTAGCCCAAGCTCCCGTGCGGCTCGCGAGATATTGCCGCCGTGCCGGCGCATAGCGTCCGCGATCATACGCCGCTCAACCTCCGCGAGCGCTTCAGCCAGGGTCCCTGGGCCCGCGCTTTGCAGGTTTGAAGACGTCGGGATGGCAGCAATCGAAGCGGCGGATGGCGTCGTGGGAGAAGAAGTACGTTTCAATTCGGGCGACAGCTGCTCCGGAGTGATGACAGCACCGTCTTCAGCACGAGCCACTGTTCGCTGAATCTCATTGCAAAGTTGCCGAACATTTCCGGGCCAATCGCTCACCATCAACAAATCCACAGCTTGTGGCGTGATTTGAATGTCTTTGCGACCAAATTTCGCCGAATAATGATTGACGTAATAGTTAACAATCGTCGGAATCTCCGACCGGCGTTCACGCAAAGGCGGCACGCGCAGGCGAATCACATTAAGCCGGTAATAAAGGTCCTCGCGGAAACGACCCTGCGCCACCATGTCTTCGAGATCGGTATTGGTCGCGGCAATTATGCGCACATCAACCTTGCTCGGGCGTTGTTCGCCCAGCGGTTGAATCTCACCTTCCTGTAAAAACCGCAGCAACTTTGGCTGCACATCGAGCGGAAGATCGCCGACCTCATCGAGAAAAAGCGTACCTCCCGCCGCAGTGCGAATTACGCCCTGCGAATCGGAAACCGCGCCCGTAAAAGCCCCCCGCCGGTATCCGAAAAGATAACCTTCTGACAACTCCTTCGGCACTGCCGTGCAGTTGAACGGCACAAAGACTTTTGCCCGACGCGAAGAGATGGCGTGGATCGCGCGCGCCACCAGCTCCTTGCCCGTGCCTGACTCGCCCGTCACCAGCACAGTCACATCCGAAGAGCGAATCTTATGAACTTCTTCAACCAACTGCGTCATTGCGGGGCTGGAATGGATGAATCCTGGCATCAGGCTCGTGCCAGTCATTTCGTCGGAGTGTTCGTTGGTGCCGCTCTTCTGAGCTCCCGCACGCAACGCGCAAACGTCCATGCCCAGTTCCACCACGCGCAGCAGCGGCTCCAGCGCAACTCCCTTCGGCAACGCCGCCCGGTTACGCGGCGCCAAATACAGCTTCGCCTCGGGAGCGTTCGACGATTTCAACACGATCACTTTCGCGTCGTGTTTGCGGCAATAACGTTCGAGCGATGTCTCGTTTTCAAGAGCGTCGAGCTCCATCGCGATCTTCTGGCTCTCCGCGGGTGTGCAGCCATGGGCAACGACGACTCTCGGTTGGTGACGTTCGCCTTCTTCGGTGATTACTACTCGCTGCGCGCCGGTTTCCTGACGCATGACCGCTGCCAGTTCCCGCAAAAGAAGTTCACGTGACGCTACTGCCTCAGCGAGACGCAGGGTCAGCAGTTGCGTCAAAGCCGACTGTTCCTGGATGCGTTCCGGAGTTGAACGAGTAAGGTCTCTAAGTTCTTCCTCAGCGCGCGACAAATCGAGCTTTGCGCCCAATTCTCGAAATGTGTTCAAAGCACGGCTCAGGTGTTCTCCAGCACGCTCCGGCAGGAAAATCGCGTAGGCACGGCCCAACTCGAGATGTGCGCGCGCGGCGCGATAGCGATCCCCCAGCATGTCGAAGATCGAGACGCTGCTACCGAAATGCTGAGCGGCCGCGGCGGCGTCGGCGCGCGCCATGTTCAACATACCGTTTAGACGGTGCGCTTCGCCGGTGAAACCGAGATCGGTGGCGGAGTCCGTTGTTGCCTCGCTCACCCGTTGTAGCTCTTTGCTGCAATCCTCCAGGTTTCGGCTTAACAAATGGGCTTCCGCTGCTATCAGACGCGACTCACAAATGCCTTGGCGATCCCCGATATTCTCAGCGAGCGTGAGTGCTTCAAGGGCTTTTGCGAGTGCCTTCTCGGGATCGGCGATCACGAGATAACAACGACCGAGCGTTCTCAAGGCCTGGGCGGCGTACCACTTGTTGCCGTTTTCAGTAGCGAGCGCAACAGCCCTGATCAGTGACTCCTTCGCCTTGTCGAGATCGCCGCGCAGCATGCATAGCTCACCCAAGGAATCCAGGATCATCGGCACTTTAGCGCCGCGCTCATCCACTTCAGTAGCAAGTGCAAACGCGCGTTCCAGAGCTTCCTGGGCGCGGTCCCACTGGCCAATCAGGATGAGATTGATACCCAGATTGTTATAGCCGTCTGCGGCGTTTGTTTTGTGATCGGTACGCTCGTAGTAAGTAATTGCCTTCTTGAGGTAGTCGATGCCCTCCTGCGGTCGTTTCAGAAACCAGCAGGCGCCGGCCATGTTTGCGTAAGTCCGGCCCAGCACGTAAGCGGCAGGTCTCTCGCCGATGAGCTTTTGTGCTTGTGCAAGATTCTCAAGCCCGGCCTCGTAGTTACCTTCATGAAGATCCGCCATACCCACGCCGAAATACGCCTCGGCAAGTCCGCGCCATTCGCCAGTCTGCCGGAAATGCTCCAAAGCTCGTTGCGCGTAGTCGCGTGCAATTGGGTATTCGTTGATATTTCTATAAACACGAGATAGCGCCGCGTAGATGTGGCCCAGGTTCGCAATCCCGCTTTCGGCGTAATCGCGCAATGTCGACTTGAGCATCGCGATTGCCTTCGGATGATCGCCATTGTAGTTATAGGCGAGGCCGATCTGGACACGGAGGTAACTGACCGTCTGTTCGTCGAGTTTGGCGCGCGATTCAGGCGTTTCATACATCGCCACCGCCGCTAGTGAATCGCGGTAATGGCCTTGCTGTTCGAGCGCGGTGGAAAGGGCACATCTCGCGAGCGCGAGCACGGTAGCGTTGTTGCGCGCGTTATTGATCAGTAGCGCGAGCCGGTCTTTGGCTTCAGTGGAAAGACCCTGGTCGAGCAACGAACGGACTTCGTCCAATTCGCGCATTAGTCCCTCGGGAGTAGGCTTTCGCGAGCGAATCCTCACCCGAGCGTCAGCGAGATCGACCACACCTCGCTCTGTAGGGGGCTTTTGGTCTCGGCCAAGCGGTCCGTGACCCACACGTTTATCCATTTAGTACCTATAAAAGATCAATGAAGAGGACTTTTCATGATGCTTTTTGGTTATGGGAGGGAAAACCGCCTCAGCTATCCGTTTACTGTTTTAGCCGCGCAAACGTTATTCGTGCTGAATTTAACACATGACCGGCATATCGTACAGTTTTCTTACGTACAGACGGCAATTTTTAGTAAAAATTTTTCCTTGAAACTATATCAGTAACAACGAGTTGTCCGCCTTGACACCCCTAAGCCCGGTCGCTATCATTTCCGTTTCCGTCCGCAGCGCGGAAGTTCGCCTAGAGTTATATGTTTGAGTCGCTCTCGGATAAATTAAAACGCACGCTAAAGAATTTGCGAGGCGAAGGCGTGCTGACAAAAGAGCACGTCGACGCTGCGCTTCGAGAAATCCGTCTGGCACTGCTGGAAGCGGATGTCAATTATAAAGTCGCCAAAGACTTTATTAGCTCCGTTCAGAAGAAGGCCGAAGGGCAGCAGGTTTGGCAGGAACTCAAGCCGTCGGAGCAAGTCGTCAAGATCGTTCATGACGAACTGGTTGAGTTGCTAGGTGGGCAGTCGTCACGACTCGTCTTTACCAAGCAGATACCGAACACTGTGATGGTGGTGGGCCTGCAGGGGTCGGGTAAGACCACCTCGACGGGAAAGATCGCGCGCTGGTTGTCAGCGAACCAGGACCGAAAGCCGCTATTGCTTTCCGTCGACGTTTACCGGCCGGCAGCACGCGAGCAGTTGAAGGTCATCGCGAAAGCGACTGGCCAACAGATCTTTGAATATCCGCAAAGCGACGATCCTTTAACACTGGTGCGGGAAGCGCAGAAGCACGCGCAGCAGACAGGCTTCGACACGCTGCTGATCGATACAGCGGGACGCCTGCATATCGACGATGAGCTGATGGAAGAACTGGTCAGCATCAAGAGGGAGACTCATCCGGTCGAGATCCTTTTCGTTGCTGATGCAATGACGGGCCAGGACGCGGTTCGTTCGGCGGAAGAGTTTCACCGTCGCGTTGGCATCACCGGCGTCATCCTGACAAAAATGGACGGCGATGCACGCGGCGGCGCGGCGCTTTCCATCAAGCAGGTTACCGGACAACCGGTGAAGTTTGTCGGCGTCGGCGAACGCTATGACGCGCTCGAGCCGTTTTATCCGGATCGAGTGGCCCAACGAATCCTCGGCATGGGCGACGTTCTCTCGCTAATCGAAGAAGTACAGTCGAAAGTTGATCAGAAAGAAGCGGAAGAACAGCTTCAGAAGCTGCAAAAGAACGAATTCACGTTAGACGACTTTCGTTCGCAGTTGCGCCAGGTAAAGAAACTCGGCTCTTTCTCGAAGATAATGAAGCTGTTGCCGGACCAGCTTCTTGGCGGCATGGGCATGCCGCAGCTGGACGAAGAACAATCGCAAATGATGGAAAAGGAGCTGAAACGCACTGAAGCCATCATCGACTCGATGACGTGGGAAGAGCGCAACGATCATCGCATTTTGAACGCGAATCGCCGGCGTCGCATCGCGCGCGGCTCGGGAACGACGGTCGCCAGCGTGAATCAACTCGTAAAGCAGTACGTTGAAATGCGGCAGATGATGCGCCAGCTTTCGGGCTCGGGACTGTTTGGCGGCGGCGGATTGAAAAGCAAAATGTTAAGAAAGATGACGGGCATGCCTGACATGGCCGGATTCGCCGGAGCTGAGGGCGAGATGCCTTCGTTGCCCTCTTTACCGGCTGGACCATCGAAGAAAAAACTGAAAAAGAAACGAAAGAAGAGACGAAGATAATGCTGGCTATTAAGTTGATGCGCACTGGCGCGAAAAAGAGCCCGTCGTACCGCGTCGTGGTGAAAGAGAAACAATCAAAGCGCGACGGCGCCTATCTGGAAAACCTCGGCACCTATAACCCCACGAGAAACCCTGCCGAGATCAAGCTCAACCTGAGCAGAGTTAATTACTGGATCGAGAAGGGTGCGCAACCAACTGACACCGTAACCCGGCTGATCAAAGCGAGCGCGAAGGCTGCCGCAGCCGCTGAGACACAGGCCTAAAATTCGTCATGCGAGACGCGATTGAGATGATCGTCAAAGCGCTGGTCGACGATAGTGACAACGTTGACATCCGCGAAGTCGAGCAGCGCAACGGAGCCACGCTCATCGAGGTGCGCGTCGCTCCCAATGACGTCGGCAAGATCATCGGGAAGCAAGGCAAAACCATTCGCGCCTTGCGTTCTTTGGCCCGCATCGCCGGCGCCAGGAAGAATCGGCGTTACCTGCTGGAAATTGTTGAGTAATACCGAATGGACGACGCCGGTCCGAGTGAATTGATAATTATCGCTCGAGCGGTCAAACCTCGCGGCCTTAAAGGTGAAATCGTCGCGGAGCTTTTGACAGACTTTCCCGAGCGGTTTGAAGACGTCGAAGAACTCGTCCTCGTTTCGCCCCACGGCGAGCGAACCATTAAACGACTCGAAGATTACTGGTTTCAAAACGATCGAGTCGTATTGAAAATAGCTGGCTACGACGACGTAGATACAGCGAAAGAGTTGGTTGGGTTTGAATTCGCGGTGCCCGAATCGGAGCGAGTTCCACTTCCCGCCGATCATTATTACGACTGGGAACTGGAAGGCTGCACGGTCAAGGTCGGCTCGGAAGCAATCGGTCAGGTCAGCTCAGTGCTTAAGACCGGCGGCGCCGAGATTCTGGTAGTAAACGACGAACGCGGCAAAGAACGATTGATCCCGCTGGCAGATTCAATCGTCATCGAAGTCGACGCCGCAAACAAAACGATCGTCGTCGACCCTCCCGAAGGGCTTTTGGATCTTTGAGATGCTGCGCTTCGATATCATCACGATCTTTCCTGACTTCTTTCGCGAGGCGATCGATTGTGGGATTTTGAGGCGGGCGCGCAACGCTGGACTGGTGGAAGTAAAAGCGCACGATCTGCGGCAGTGGACCACTGACAAGCACCACGTCGTAGACGATCGGCCCTTTGGCGGCGGCGACGGGATGATACTGAAACCCGAGCCGATCTTCGCTGGTGTTGAAGCTTTAACCGGCGCTTCTCGTAAGGAAGACTTTCCGCCGAGTCCGCGTGTGATTTTGTTGTCGGCGCAGGGTCAGGTCTTTTCGCAGGCGCTGGCCCAGGATCTTTCACAGGACGCGTCCCGGATCGTGCTTCTTTGTGGGCGTTACGAAGGAGTCGACGAGAGAGTCGCCGATGCGTTGGCGACTGACGAAGTCTCGATTGGCGACTATGTGTTGTCAGGCGGTGAGCCGGCAGCGATGGTCTTGATAGATGCCGTGGTGCGATTGTTGCCCGGCGCATTGGGCAGTGAGACTTCGGCGGTGTTTGAGTCATTTTCAGAAAGTTTGTTGGACCATCCGCAATACACGCGGCCCCCCGAATTCCGCGGGATGAAAGTGCCGGAAGTTTTATTGAGCGGGAACCACGCAGAGATTGAGCGTTGGCGTAAAGAAGCAGCAATCGAAAAAACGAGACGTAAACGTCCTGACTTGCTGAAAGAATAAAGCGAAGATTTAAGGAGCATCGAGAAATGAATCGATTGGACAATATTGAAGAGACGCAATTGCGTAAGAACATTCCGGAGTTTCAGCCAGGCGATACCGTCCGTGTTCACGTGCGGATTAAGGAATCCGAGACCAAAGAGCGATTGCAGGCTTTTGAAGGCGTCGTGATTGCCCGCAAACATGGTGGCGCGCGCGAAACCATCACCGTCAGAAAAACGAGTTTTGGCGTTGGCGTCGAGAGAATCTTTCCGCTACACGCGACCATCATCGACCACATCGATCTGATAAAACGAGGTCGCGTAAGAAGAGCCAAGCTTTACTACCTGCGCGGACTGCGAGGCAAAGCCGCACGCATCCGCGAGCGCGATACTCGCGGCCATGAACGTGACGAGCAGGCCTCGGCAGCCAAGAAATAACTTCGACTTTGGCCTTAGGTCTTAGGTTTTGGGTCTTAGGGTTCCAAGACCAAAGACCAAAAGCCAAAGACCTACAAGGCACAAAAAGCAAGCTTGCGGATCGCAATCGATGCTCATTCTGTTGGGGCGAAGCTCGGAGGTAACGAAAGCTACGCCGTAAACCTGATTGAAGCGTTGGCGCAGATCGACAGCACCAACGACTACACCCTCTACGTCACAACCAACGAAGCACGCGATCGCTTCCACAATCGTTGGCCCAACTTCAAAGTTCGCTCAACTCTTCCGCACACGCCGTTAATCAGAATTCCACTCACCCTCAGCGCCGAACTTCGCAAAAATCCCGTTGACGTGCTGCACGTGCAGTTCACCGCTCCGCCATTTTGCCCCTGTCCGGTAGTGGTGAGCATTCACGATCTCTCATTTGAACATTTGCCACAGACTTTCAATCGTCGCAGCCGGACACAGTTGCGATTAACAGTGCGGCATTCTGCCCGGCGGGCCACCCGCATTCTGTCTCTTTCCGACCATACACGACGCGACATAATTGAGACCTATGGTATTAATGAGGACCATGTCAACGCTATCCCTCTCGCAGCACCTGAACACTTCGCGCCGGTCCATGACCATGCGGAACTTCAACGAGTGCGACACAATTATGGGATAGACGGCGAATATATTCTGGCAGTTGGTTCTATTCAGCCTCGTAAAAACCTTGCCCGACTCATCAAGGCCTATGCTTCATTGCGAGGAGACGATTCAAACGCTAAGCTGCCTAAGCTCGTGCTTGCTGGAAAGTGTGCCTGGCTTTACGACGAGACGTTACGTGCACTGGAGGAAAGTGGGGTAAAAGAGGCAGTTGTTTTAACTGGGTATGTCCCGGAGGGCGATCTGCCCGCACTGTATTCCGGGGCACTTTGCTTCGTTTATCCGTCGTATTTTGAGGGATTCGGATTGCCACCGCTGGAAGCCATGAAGTGTGGCGCTCCCGTGATTGTCGGTAATAGGACGAGCTTGCCGGAAGTTGTGGGCGATGCCGCGCTGATGGTTGATCCTTTCGATGTGGAAGCCATTGGCGCCGCAATCAAACGACTTATTATCGATTCGAAACTTCGCACGGAGTTGAGTATTAAAGGTCAGCAACGGGCGAGTGCTTTCAACTGGCTAGACACAGCGCGCAGAACTCTCGCGGTTTATAAAGAGGTGGCCGGT
>JAICQI010000669.1 GCA_025937955.1 Pyrinomonadaceae bacterium | reverse complement strand
AGAACAAGTCAGGAAGAGGGGCTTGTTCGATTGCGAAGATCCTATCTCTGGTATTGGCGCTGGATGGCGTCGATCTTGGCGACGCGCTTGCGGTGGCGTTCTTCAGTGATCTCCGTCGAAAGCCACGTCATGACGATGTCGCGCATTTGCTTGCTGTTGATCGTCTTGCTTCCGAGCGTCAGCACGTTTGCGTCGTTGTGTTCGCGTGAGTTCCGCGCCACTTCAACCGAGTAACACGCCGCGGCGCGAACACCCGGCACCTTGTTGGCCGTCATCGCGCTGCCAACGCCCGCGCCGTCAATCACGATCCCGAGATCCGAACTTCCGTTTGCAACCGCGCGCGCCACCGCATGCGCGAAGTCAGGATAGTCGACCGCTTCTTCTGAATACGCTCCAAAGTCCTGCACCTTGTGACCGAGCTCACTCAGCAGCACTTTGAGCTCTTCCTTCATCTGAAACCCACCGTGGTCCGCCCCGACCGCGATCAGCTTTGACGCCTTCGATCCACGTCGCGAAGCGCGTCGCACGATCTCGATTTTTCTTTCGTTGACGATGTCCGCTGCCAGTGGCGTCAGGCGCGCGTCTTCTCCGATTCTCAAAACGGCGCCGGCCTCCAACCCGCGCACGTCGTCCTCAGTGATAACGCTCTTCGCCGACTCGTCACGCGTTACCGTTTGAGCCTTCGCGCTTTCGGGAACGGTATTTATAAACCGGCTCGGGGTTTGAGATTCCTCGGGCGCCGCCTTCGCCAACACCTCGCGCACCAGCGCACGCACTCGATCCCGGGCTGAATCATCCGCCATTAAACGTTCCTCAGATCCAACAACCGCGCCGATGCCGACGCTAGTTTCCCACTGCGAAAAGTGAAATCGACTCGCCCCACATAGATTCCGCTCTTCCCCACTTGAAAGATCAACGTTTTTGCGCCGCAAGGCTGAGCCTGCGTTACCGGCTTCTCCATGAACGTGTGAGTGTGCCCGCCGGCGATGAAGTCGATCCCATCGACCTGCGAAGCGACAAACGTATCGCCGCGGTCACCAGTCTCGACATACCCAAGATGCGACATGCACACGACCAACGCGCAACGCTCTTCGTCACGCAGCTTCTTCACCACTTCGCGCGCCGCAACCACCGGGTCGATATAAGTCACGCCCTTAAAGTTCTCCGGCGTGATCAGCGCCGTCGGACTGACACCGAGACCAAACAATCCAACTCGTATCCCGCCGAGCGTCCTCACGACGTAACGTTTGACCTTGCTCTCGAGCACAGTTCCCTTCACGTCGTAGTTGGCGGAGACCACGTCAAAGTTCGCAAACTTCAAAGCCGCAGCCAGTGCTTCGACGCCGTTATCGAATTCGTGATTACCAAGCGTGCCGGCGTCGTAACCGATCGCCGACATGGCCTTGTACTCAACTTCGCCCTTGTAGAAGTTGAAGTACGGCGTGCCCTGGAGCACGTCGCCGGCGTCAACGAGCAACGTGTTCGGATTCTCTTTTCTGATTCGTTTGACGAGCGTGGCGCGACGCGCGACACCTCCCATCCCTGCGTTTCGATCGTTGGCAGGCAAGGGATCGATCTGCGAATGCGTATCGTTGGTGTGGAGAATAGTGATTACGGTGTCGGCGACACTGAATGCATCTCGAGGAAAGGCCGCGAGAGTGGCGCCGAAAGCAGCGGAGGTCGTTAGAAATGTTCGGCGGTTAATCACTGAGGTAATCATCGCGGCGCCTCCGTTGACTTCGGCCCTGGTCCAACCTGCACAAAGCGATCGTCGATGACACTGCGTATCGGCCGTCCCGCCGCAGTTTCACTCTTGATGTAATTCAGGATCGCATCGCGAAGAGTCATGTTCAGAGGCGTGATGCTCTTTGCTTCTTTGAGAAATGCGTACGCGCCGCCACCTACCTGCAACAGGTAATCGATAGTGACAACGGTATAGATCTTCTCCGGATCGATCTCCTGCTCTTTTCGAGTCGCGTCGAGAAGCTTGCCACTCAGAAACTCGGGGCGATCGCGTTCGTTCCACTTGAACTGAATACGCGCACCCGCTTGCGCGTCGCGCGTCGCGGTCTGAATTAGTTTCTGGAGCTGCGTCCCGGTGACTTCAAGTGCAACCAGTGCATTTTCAAACGGCAGCAACTCGAAGATATCGCTGGAGCGCAGTTCACCGGCGGAAATGTCATTCTTGCGCAATCCACCGGCATTCATAACCGTGAGCACAACGGGTTTTCCGAGTTTTGCCTGTGCCTGCGCTCTGAGACCATCGGTGACGAAGTTTCCCAGCGAGCCGGCGCCAACACCTGACTTCTTGAGATCGCCTTCAAGCCGGCCGATCACTTTGCTGAGATCGCGGACTCTTTCAGCGTAAGGCGCCATAATCTTCGCGACGTCCGGATCGTCACGAACAGACGAATCGACGGGCAACAGCCGCGCGCGCGGATTAGTAACGCCGGGTTTTGGTGTGGGTGTCGCCGGACAAGGCTCAATCGCTGTTCCCTGACCAACTGCGGGAACGACAAAAACCGTCAAAGCGAGAGCGCAAAGGAGAGTGCGAGATAGTCGATTTATGTTACGCATGTTGACCTGAAGGAAGAGCTTGCATAGTATGTCGCACCACGCAGCACATAGGCAAATTCTTGCTCGACCAGCGCCTTCATTAAAGGAGAAACAAGTTGGCTACTTCTTCCGCCCAGTTTACATCGGAGTTCAGCAACCCAAATCTCGACATCCTGATCTCAGAGGAACAAATTCGAGATCGCATTAATGAGCTGGGCGCGCAGATTACGCGCGACTATGCCGGGCTCAATCCGTTGTTGGTTGGCGTCCTGAAGGGCGCCTGTTTTTTTCTCAGCGACCTGATGCGCGCGATTGACACGCACCTGGGCATTGAGTTCATGGCGATTTCGAGTTACGGATCCTCGACGCGAACGTCAGGCGAAGTGCGCATCATGAAGGACCTCGACGTGCCTATCGAAGGACGGCACATCCTCGTGGTTGAAGACATCGTCGATACGGGACTGACGCTTTCGTACCTGCTTGCCAACCTCCAATCACGCGGAGCGGCGAGTGTGAAACTCGCGGCGCTGCTCGACAAGTACGAGCGACGCCAGCGAGAAGTCAAAATCGATTATCTTGGTTTTCAGATTCCCGACGAGTTTGTGGTTGGTTATGGTTTAGATTTCGCGGAACGCTATCGCAACTTGCCGTTCATCGCCGTGTTGAAGAATCCTGAGGCGTAGGAGAAAAAACGTGAAGAAAATTCTGTCGTTAACTCTTTTGCTTGTGTTTGCCGTTTGCGCTCAAGCGCAGCAACCCGATTATTCGAAAGTCCAGATCAAGGCGACGAAAGTCGCCGGTAACGTGTACATGCTCGAAGGCGCCGGTGGGAATATCGGCGTCTCTGTTGGTGACGATGGTTTGCTGATTGTCGACGATCAGTTCGCACCGCTTGCCGATAAGATCAGGGCAGCGCTGAAGGGTCTGGCCGACAAAAAGCTACGCTTCATCCTGAACACACACTGGCACGGCGATCACACGGGCGGCAACGCTGCTTTTGGACCAGAAGGCACGATCATCGCTCACGACAACGTGCGCAAGCGGCTCTCGACCGAGCAGAGGTCAACGGTCTTCAATCGCACCACGCCGCCGTCGCCCAAAGAAGCGTTGCCGGTGATCACTTTTGATAAGACGTTGACAGTCCACTTCAACGGGGAGGAGATTCGCGCCATTCACTTCCCGCAGGGCCACACTGACGGCGACAGCGTTATCTTCTT
>JAICQI010000673.1 GCA_025937955.1 Pyrinomonadaceae bacterium | reverse complement strand
GGGCCACCCCTACAAAACGCGACTGACACTCGAGTAATCCGGGAGTTTTTGTAGGGGTGGCCCTCCGTGGCCACCCCAGGCTGTGACTTTGTGTGCAAAGCCCCTTCGGGTTGACCCACCTGCTATCGCAGGTGGTACTGACTTGGATTCAACATTGTGCCTGACTTTGGAGGGCAAAAGCATTGGCGTGAGGCTTCAGATTATTTCGGATCGCCCGTGAGCACGAATGGGGCCCAGTAGTAAGGATCAGCGTATCGATTCTGTTGGATCAATATTAACTTCGCCTGCCGCAGCGCCTCCGACTTGGTTTGAGTGCGACCGATTTCGCGATAAAGATTCACCATCAGGTCTGCCGTAGAGCGGTCTTGCACCTTCCAAAGACTGACCACCAACGACGGAGTGCCCGCGTAGAAGAAAGCATGACTCAACCCGACCAGACCTTCGCCCTTCACTTCTTTGCCCAACCCGGTCTCACATGCCGACAGCACCACGAGATCCGCATTCAGTTTTAAGTTGAAAATCTCATAGCCCTGTAACAACCCGTCTTCGGACTGACTGCCGGCGAGGCTTAGGATGAGGCCGGAATATGACGGCCTTTCTTCGTTCAAAAGACCGTGCGTCGCAAAGTGAACAAACCGAAATTCATTGAAACGTCCTGCGGTTTTCGCGTTCTCCTCCCTTGCTTGTTCTCTCAACAGAAGCGAAACCTGGTCTTTGGGAAAGAGCGCGGAAATCTGTTCGACCTCACGCCGGCTCTCGATCAACCGCTCCAGCTGCCAAGGCCTCTGGTCACCAAACGCGTCGCTTAGATTCGGCTGCGCGAGACTGGATGGCAATTCTGTTAGATTCCCGTAGACCGGATCGGCGAAGGCAAGGAAAGATTTGCCGGCCGTGCTCTTCGTTGGCCGATTTCGCAAACTAGCCAGCACTGCTGCAGACGGCACGTAGCTGATCGCATAATCACGAAGCAGATACGGCAATCGCGCTGGAGTCATCGTTGCCAGCGTTTTTTCTTCGCCCTTCGTCAACAACACTTCAAAGGGCAGGTAATGCAGGATGCCTGAGGGGACGATGATTAGCCTCTGCTTCCCCACGAGAAGTCTACCCGCAGGTTCGAGAATGACCCGAAACAGTTTGCGAGAATGCTCAACCTTCTTCTCGAAGTCGCTCCGCTGCGGTCGCGAGGTAATCAGCGCGCGCAGAGCTTCGACTTCGGCGCCAACGGCCGAAGCCGGAGGAAGACGAGCGACGAGCAAGTCTTCGCGAGTAACAGCAAACAGAAATGAGTTTTTTTGGCCCAGCACATATTCGAGCAATACCGTTCGGTCATCGAGTAGAGACTGGACATCTTTTAGTTTTGGCGCTGCTGGATACTGAAGCTCGGCGTAGCGCGGATGCCGCTGCCGGATCTCGGCGCGCAGTTGCTCGCGCTCGGCGTCGGTCTGTTTCAACGCTGCTTCCAGCACTGCGGTCTTGCTCCGATCCGGCTGCGCCTGCGAATAGGCCTGGATCAGTTCACCCTGAATTTGCGAGATGCGGAGGTGCACGGCGCGCTCTCGTTGTTTCAACTCAGGCGAGATGCCCTGCTCAACGTCGATGCGCGCTTCCGCCAGGAGTTCAAGCAGGCTGCGTGCACGCGCGCGTTCGCTCGCCTGGAACGCGGCAAGGTTGTGCGCTTTCGCTGGGTCACGTTGGTGTAGGCGCATCAGAAGGTCGATGTGAAACTCGTAATAATCCTGCTTCTGTGCGAAATATGAGGCTCGCCAGTGCTGGCTCGCCACGCCGCCTCGCAGCGACTCGACGATGTTTAGCGACGCCTCCATCCACACGCGAGCCTCGTCCAGGTTGCCCCGATCGCGCTCAATCATGGCCAGGCCGTACAGTGCGATCGCTTCTCTGCTCCGGTCGCCCAGCGAGCGATAAAGTTTCAGCGCCTGGTTGAAGTAGTCGAGCGCAGTCGAAAGTTCGCCCAACGAGTAGTTGGCGGCGCCAAGGCTGTTTAGAGAGACGGCTTCGCCGAGCCGGTGTCGCGACTTCTGTCTGATTTCCAGCGCCTGGCGATGGTACTCAAGCGCGTTTCGCGGGTCGCCCGTCGAGTTATAAAGGTGGCCGATGTTATCGAGCACGATCGCCAGCTCAATTGGCTGCCCCAGCGCCCGCCTGATTTCCAGCGATCGGTTGTAATAGTCAAGCGCCGTTTTTGAATCCTTGAGCGTGTTGAGGTAGAAGCCACCGATGTTGTTAAGCGCCGTCGCTTCCAAATTGCGATCATTCGCCGCGCGGAAGAGTTCGAGCGCCTGTTTGTAGTGTTCGAGAGCCTTTTCCTTGTCGCCCAGCCAGTCATAGACAAGGCCGATGTTATTGAGTGATGTGGCCTCCAGTAATCGGTGGCCCAACTCGCGTCTGATCTCGAGCGCCTGACGGTGATAATCCAGCGCCTTCTGCGCCTCGCCGAGAAGATCATGGACGCGGCCGATGTTGTTCAAAGCGATTGACTCTTCCGGACGCTGTCCCAAAGCGCGTCTCAACTCCAGCGCCTGACCGAAGTACTCCAAAGCCTTGCGAAAATCACCCAGCGTAAAATTAATCCCGCCAATGTTGTTGAGCGCATTCGCCAGTCCCTTGCGGTCGTTTAGCTCGCGGAAGAGTGTGAGCGCCTGATTGCTGTAATCGAATGCCTTTTGCATCTCGCCCGCATAGAGATAAGCCAGTCCGAGACTGTCCAGAGTTGAGGCCAGCCCGGCGCGATCTTTGGCGGCGCGGCGCAGCGGAAGCGCTTCTTCGTAGAACTCGATTGCCTTCGGCGCCATGCCCATCGAGCTGTAAACGATGCCGATGTTGTGAAGGGCCTCAGCAACCTCCTTCTCACGCTCGCTTTCCGCCCGCCACAGTTGCAGTTGCTGCTGGAAAGCTTCAAGCGCCTTTTGTTTGTCGCCCAGCAGATGATGAACGGTACCAATGTGGCCCAGCGCGGCGGCTGCGCCGGGCCGGTCATTTGCAGACGGCAAAAGCGCGAGTGCCTTTTCGTATCTTTCGAGCGCTTTGCGAAGAGCCTCTGCGTTCCCCTGCAACTCGAACAACTTTCCCTCTGCAATGGCCCACTCCGCCAACCGCTTCCGATCTTCCTGAGTATTAACTTCCCCGGTTGCCTTCACCCGCAATTCGTCGTTTGCTCTACACAAAGAGACGGCGCACGAAATCGCGACCAGAACCAGAAACGTCATTTGAGTGAACATGGGTAAGTCTTCGGTGCCCTATCTCATTCTCGTGAGATTGTATTCAGAGCACCCTCGGCTAACAATAGTGGGTTCATTCCTGGGAATTCAGATTGGAGATCTCAGACGAGGGAAGAAAAAGATGGCGTGTTGCGTCAAACCTCAAGTATTAGACGCTTGGCGACTAAAGGAGCGAACATGAAAACCGTCGTACTCTTCATTCTTTTGTCATTGCCGTTTCTGGACTGCGCACCCGGTACGCGTTTTTCAGAATCCAATGCACCCTTTGGAGTTTTTGTCGGAACTAGTCTGTGCCCTGAGGTGGGGCGTCCACTTCTTGGTATTCCTCCCGACGCGCAATGCGATAGGACCAAATGGAATCTTGCCCTCTATGTCGATGCGCTTACCCAGAAACCGACCACCTACAAGCTAAGCAGCGAGTACGGATATCACGTCGATAACCGAACTCTGCTTATGAAAGGGTCGAACGTGCGTGAGGGGCGATGGAAAATCGCGAAAGGCGTCAAAGCCGATCCAAACGCGATC
>JAICQI010000729.1 GCA_025937955.1 Pyrinomonadaceae bacterium | reverse complement strand
GGCGCCTTTTGTCTTTTTTTCGCGGCTCGCGCAAAATGCGTGCATGTCTCTAATTTTCAAAACCCGTCTGGTTTTGGTGCTTAGCCTCGCCCTGTCATCCTTCCAATGCCAGACTGGCGCTAACGGTGATCGACCCGCAAACACCGCCACGCCCGCAGTCGTGCCCAAATACGGCTATCAAATCGTCAACATTTGGCCGCACGACAGCAACGCTTTCACGCAGGGACTAATCCTAGTGGACGGAAAACTGCTGGAAAGCACGGGCCAGGAAGGCCGTTCGAGCCTACGCAGCGTCGAGGTCGAAACCGGGAGAATCCTGAAAAAAGTCGCCGTCCCCGAGCCTTACTTCGCCGAGGGCATCACTTTGTTGAACGGGAAAGTGTACCAGCTTACCTGGCAGCACCAATTGGGCTTTATCTACGATTCGCAGACGCTCGAAAAGGTGGGGCAGTTTAATTACAGCGGCGAGGGTTGGGGACTGACGACCGATGGGAAATCGTTAATCTTGAGCGATGGCTCGAATCGCCTCAGGTTCATCGACCCTTCGAACTTTCAGATCACAAAAACTATCACCGTGCTCGATGGAAAGACGCCGGTGAACCAACTGAACGAACTGGAATTTGTACAAGGGGAGATTTACGCAAACATCTGGCACAACGACAGGATCGCGATTATCAACCCGCAAAATGGTCACGTGAATTCGTGGCTTGACCTGACCGGGTTGATGCCACGAGAACAATTGCAGGATCCGGAAGCAGTGCTGAACGGCATTGCATACGATCAAGCGAACAACAAACTATTCGTCACCGGCAAGCTCTGGCCGAGCCTGTTTGAGATTAGAGTAAAGCGTTAGCCACAGATGAACTTTCTCACGTACTTCCGAGCATTCTCTTACGCCATGATTGCGGTGGCGATGCTGGCGCTTGTGTTGGCTGGTGGGCTCAGCGTCGCGCTGGCGCTGGTCTTTCTGGTCGTCATGATCGTTGGCTGGATGCTCGAAAATACGAAGTGGCAGGTTCCCGAACGCTACGGCCTCGGGATCGTGCTGCTCTCAATCCCGCTCTTCTATATCGACTGGCAAATTCAGAAAGAGATGGGCGAGCCGGCGGAGCGTCTGGGCGTCACGGCCCTCGCGCACCTGATCGTCTTCCTCTCAGCAGTGAAACTCCTGCAAGTGAAGAAAGATCGCGACTGGGTTTTTCTTTACCTGATCTCGTTCTTTGAAGTACTGCTGGCAGCGGGCTTGAGTTTTAGTCCTGTGTTCCTGGGCACACTCACGCTTTATTTATTGTGCGGTCTATGCGCAGTCACGGCGTTCGAGATCCAGAAAGCGCGACGCTCCATCGTGTACACCGAGACACGTTTGCTTGTACCTCCTGATTCGCGTGTTTTCAAAAAGTCCGGGCGTCGTTCGTGGCGCAGCACTGAAGCGGCGCGACTTCCGTTCGTCGCAGTGTCGTTGTTGGTTTTGATCTTCGTGCTGGCATTACCACTATTTTTCATTGCGCCGCGCTCGGGTGCCGCGGCGTTGACGCGCACTGGCAGCGGCCTTTCAAACTTCATCGGCTTCTCTGAAAACGTTACGCTCGGCCAAATCGGAACACTCAAGCGCGACGATGGCGTCGTGATGCGCGTGCGTGTTGAAGACGCGCAACCGCACCGCGAATTGCGCTGGCGTGGTGTCGCCCTCGACGAGTTCACTGGCGCTGGGTGGAAGAAGTCGAATCAGGCGCGGCAGTTGACGCAAGTCGACGAGCGTGGCGGATTGTTTCAGTTTGGCACCACCGAAGATATACGTCGTCTCACCACGCAAACATTCTTTCTCGAGCCGCTCGAATCACCCGTGCTCTTCGCTGCGCCTCGCGTGGTAGCCGTGCAGGGAGACCTGCCGTTCGTCCGCGCTGACGGCGAAGGATCTGTGCAGTCGCGCCGTCATGATTTCGAGCGGATCATGTACAAGGCGCTTTCCGACACGAACGAGCCGCGCATGGATCTATTGCGCAATGACATGCGGCCGCTGCCTGTATCTTTTTATCGTTACCTGCAACTGCCGGACGATCTCGACCGACGCATCAGCCAGCTCGCGATCTCAATTATCCTGCACGCAAATGCGAGCAATCGTTACGATGCTGCGAAGGCAATCGAGGCACATCTGCAGCGTGAATACGGCTACTCGCTCGAAATGAAAGCCAGTGGGCCAGATCCGGTTGCCGATTTTCTTTTCAACGTGAGGGCAGGTCATTGCGAGTATTTCTCGACCGCTATGGCGGTGATGTTGAGGACGCGCGGCGTTGCGGCGCGTGTCGTGAACGGCTTTCTGCCAGGCGAGTACAACGAAGCAGCGGGCGCTTACACCGTCAGACAGAGCGACGCTCACTCGTGGGTTGAGGTTTACTTTCCGGAAACACGTTCGTGGGTGACGTTTGATCCGACGCCTTCGGCCGGACGCGTCGAGCCAGTGCGCACGGGTCTGACGGCGCAGTTGCAGAAGTATGCCGAAGCGCTGGAATTGGTCTGGTTCCAATACGTCGTCGGTTACGACAGGCAGGAGCAGCGCTCACTTGCGACGTCATTGCACAATCAGGTGTTTGATTACGGCCGCACCGTTTCAAACCTGGTCACGACGACTCGCAGTTATTTCAACACGGACTTGCTCTCGATCGTAGTTGTCGTGACTGGATTGGGAATCGTGGTGGCCCTGGTCTTCTGCGGCAGGAAGATCTGGCTATTGATGCGTGGCGGATTCAGGAATTCATCCGAGGATGGAAGAACGTATTCGAGCGTCCAGTTTTACGAGCGGCTTATCTCGATGATGGAGCAGCGCGGTCTCGCTCGCGACAAACATCTAACTCCACTCGAGTTTGCAAGCTCACTGAAGTCGAGTGACGCGCTCCTGATCACGCGCGCTTACAACCGTGTGAGATATGGCGGTCAGCGGCTGTCTGCCACCGAAAAGAAAGAAGTAGAAAGGGCACTGTTTGCGTTAGAAGCAGTTCAGCCGATTAACGCAGAAAAACGGGGATGAAGAAAGTCGGATTTATAAGTCTTGGATGTCCCAAGAACCTTGTCGATAGCGAGGTCATGATGGGACATCTCAAACAAAACGGTTACCAGCTCACAGCAGACGCCGCGGACGCGGAGACAGTTGTCGTCAACACGTGTGGTTTTATCGACTCGGCTAAAAGGGAATCGATCGACACGATCCTCGAGGCCGTGCAACTCAAAACCAACGGTCAAGCCAAGCGACTCATCGTTGCAGGTTGTTTGGTCGAGCGTTACCGAGATGAGTTGAAGGCGGAGATTCCGGAAGTCGACGCTTTCATTGGCACCAACCAGATCAACGACATCCTTGCCGT
>JAICQI010000656.1 GCA_025937955.1 Pyrinomonadaceae bacterium | reverse complement strand
GTTGCCCAGGCGCAGCAAAAGCCCTGTTTGACAGCATCGAAGTTTGGACCTGCCGATCAGATCGGCAACGTTAACTACATCACGCCCGCCAAGACACTTGCCGCAAGCAAGTTAGTTACCACCGGCAAGACTTATCGCCTCGGCATCGAAACAAATAAAGACACGCCTGCTTACCCGCCACGCACCTTTGCGATCAGCGTCGTCCAACCGGGACAGGTCGCAGGCGGCACGATTGGTCCAACCAAAACTACCTATAACGACGACATCATCGCCGGTTGGGTCGGAATCGGCTCACAACTCGATGGCCTCGGTCACATCGGCGTTGACTATCTTTATTACAACTGCAACAAGGCCACGGATTTCGCGATGACTGACGGCTTGAAGAAACTCGGTGTGGAGAACGTGCCTGCGATTGCGACTCGCGGCGTTCTGCTCGACATGGCTGGCTATTTCAACACTGACATCGTCAAAGAAGGAACGGCGTTTAATCGCGCTGAAATCGAAGGCGCGCTGAAGCGGCAGGGCATCAAATCGATCGAAAAAGGTGACGTGGTATTGTTCTATACCGGCTGGCTGAAGCTGATCGGAAAAGACAACAAACGCTTCGGCTCAGCCGCTCCGGGACTCGGGCGTGAAGGCGCGAAGTATCTAGCGTCGTTGGAAGTGGCGATGGTCGGCACGGACACCTGGGCGTTCGAAGTGATCCCGTTCGAAAAGGACGCCGGCATTTTTGAGGTCCACCAGATCCTCATTCCGCTCAACGGCATTCACATTCTCGAGAACATCAACACGGAAGAGATGGTACGAGACCAAGCCTGGGAATTCCTGTTCACCCTCGGCCCCGCACGCATCACTGGCGGCGTGCAAGCAATAGTAAATCCCATCGCAATCAAGTAACGGAGATTAGCGGAAGCCGTCCGTCGCTTCGACGAGTGCGCCGGCGATGCCGGGTTCGGTGGCGGCGTGACCGGCGTCGGGGATGATTTTAAGGGACGCTTCGGGCAACGCGCGGTGGAGGTCCCAGGCGTTCATGACCGGGCAGATAATGTCGTAGCGACCGTGAACGATCGCCGTTGGAATGTGTCGAATGCGATCGACGTGATCGAGCAGGTAATTATCAGTCTCGAAGAAACAGTTGTTCACAAAGTAGTGACACTCGATGCGCGCCAGGGCGATCGCCATTTCAGGTTCGGTGAATTCATCGATCACTTTCTGGTCGGGAAGGAGCTTTAACGCACTCGCTTCCCATACAGACCACGCGTACGCAGCTTCCCGACGGATTGCCTCGTCATCGCTGGTCAGCCGTCGATAATACGCGCCGATCATGTCGCCGCGCTCGGCTTCGGGAATGAGGCGCACATACTGCTCCCACGTCTCCGGAAAAATCGCGCTCGCGCCCTGACCCTCTTCGTAAAACCAGCGAATCTCCTGTGGGCGACAGAGAAAGATCCCGCGCAACACCAACCCCCTCACTCTTTGAGGATGTGTTTCAGCGTAAGCAAGCGATAGCGTGCTGCCCCACGAGCCACCAAACACGAGCCACTGCTCGACACCGAAGTGCTCGCGAATGTGTTCGATGTCCTGGACCAGGTGCCAGGTCGTGTTGTCGTCGAGTGAAGCGTGCGGAATGCTTCGACCCGCGCCACGTTGGTCGAAGAGAATTACGCGGTAGGCTTCGGGATCAAAGAAGCGCCGGTAATTCGGATCCAGACCGGCGCCCGGCCCGCCGTGGAGAAAGACGACCGGCTTTCCGTTTGGATTGCCGCACTGCTCGTAATACAGCTGGTGAACGTCCGACACTCTGATGTGTCCGCTGTCGTAGGGTTTTATTTCGGGATATAGGGTTCTGCGTTTTTCCATGTTGGCGGGGATTATCATGTGAGAAGGCGTCAGTCTGCAAACACGCTAACACAGTTCAGAGGGGACTGATGATACCCACACTTTCCGGACGTTGGTGCTAACGTGGGCAAAGACTGCGACGATTCGTATCGTTCACCACGCAAAGGAGGAATCCTCATGAAGCAAATGATTCTGCGAGTCGTTGTGATGTTAGTGACGTTTGCGATGGGTGTTGCGGTTTACGGGTTAATCCTGCAGCGTGCAGTGAATAAGGCTTCAGCCCCGGCCTGCGTTCAAGCCGTCAGTCCTGCACCTCTTGACCCGGCAAAAGCATCGGTCGCGCCAGTTGTACCGGCTGCGGTGATAGCGCCGCCGGTGCCGGTTGCCACGCCAAAACCCCACTTCATTATTGATTACGATCCTGACACGTTCTATCCCTACGGTATGTATTACCTTATGGATCCTAAGCCGAAGGATTTCGAGAATTTGGAAGGATTCGAAATGGAACAGAACGGATATGCCGACGAGGTTCCCGCTTACATCATGGTCATTAAACGTTACCCTGATGAAAGTACAGGCAGCACTTCAGCGGTATTTGGTCTGGTAACGAAACGCCGATTGGTTTTCGCGACTGAGAAAAGCTCTGACACCAGGATCGAATACCGCTTTGAAGGCGAATTTCTTCGTACAGACTTCGATGCTGTGTCCGGCGAGGACAAGGCGGTGTTGCGTGGAGTTCTAACAAGAAGTAAAGACGGCCGGACTCTTGTGGAGCGGACAGTCAGGTTTAAGTTTGTGTACATGGGATGTTAGACGCGTAGAAACGTGCGCATTCGTTCCAATTCTGCGTCCAGCTCACGCTGGAAGGCGCGCTCGCGTGGTGGTGAGTCGGTGTAGCCCAACTGGTGCTCGAGTGCGCCATTCTTGATGGACAGATTGGCCCATCCGATTACCTGGTCGCGCCATAGCAAAGGCATCGCGTAGTAGCCGAGCTTGCGTTTCGGCGCGGGTGTGTAGGCTTCGAAGCGATAAACCCAGCGCCAAAGAAGCTCGAAGCGATCGCGGTCGTGGACCAAAGGATCGAAAGGCGCAACGAAACGAACGGTTTCGTGAGTCACATGGTTTATGACGTCTTCATTCGCAGGCCAGTACCAATCGACATTCTCGACACGCGCATGCGAAAGGCGTTGTTTGGCTCGATGTAACGCGGTTGGTAAATCCTTTTGCCACTGCGGCACCGCATAACGCAAACGTCGCAGATAGTAAGTGAGACTTGGACCAGGAAGCGGTGCGTAGATGCGAACCACCACATCGACTAACGCATCGATACGTGCGCGACGCTCGGCTGTGTTGTGCGGAATGTTTGAGTGTTGGTGCGCCGCGTAGATGCGAATACCTTTCTCGCGTCGCACGATGCGCAGCACGCCGGTGTAGTGCATTGCGTCGAGTAGATGCGTGGTGGCGTTTGACGAGCCGCCCCAGTAATTAGTTACACGGCCGTGGGAGAAATGTTCATCCACCTCGCGTGGGTGTACCGGCCCGCGTTCGCGAATGAAATCGAGCAGAAGTTTGGCTTTTTTCTTTTGCCCGTAGCCCCACGGTAAGCTGACGTCGTCCGCAGGAACGCGCGAGCTGGAGCGCGGATGCATCAACACCTGCAACGACCGCGTGACGTAGCCGTAGTTAACGAAGAAGTCCTCTTCGACATCGAGTGTTGGATAGCGTCGCTCGAGATCACCGACGCGATAGTTTTTTACACGATGACGCAGGATCAAATCCTGTGCACGCGCCGGCGCCCGAATCGGATCAGCCTGCACGAATCCCATCTGCTGGAGCGCACGATTGAGTGTAGTAGGCCTGGGAAAAGTCCGCGCGACAGCGTAGCGCCGCAGGTCATCGACTGTGATCATTGGAGAAAAACTATCATAGAGCGGGCGCCTCCCTGGAGTGCGGTGCCTTGGCACCGCTTTGGCCAATGCCTTGGAAAGTAAGACCAAAGCGGTGCCAAGGCAC
>JAICQI010000285.1 GCA_025937955.1 Pyrinomonadaceae bacterium | reverse complement strand
TGATTCGCATCCATCGTCACACTGACGTTCGCAACGGTGTTGTTCGCAAAGTCAGCGCCATCTTTTAACCACTTCTGAAAGTTGTTGCCGCTGACTGTGGCCGGAGCTGTCAGACTCACCACTGTATTGTGGTTGTAGGTTCGCGTGAACTGCGTTGTGCCGTTGCCCTGGCTGCTATTGTCACTCGGACTGACGTTGATATCGACGCCACTCGCCGGATTCGATGACGCTACCGTCAGCGTCCGTGCGGGCGTGCTTACAGAAAAGCACGATGAAAACTCCGACGTGTTTCCCTGAGCGTCAGTCGCCGTGCAATTAATGACGCCGCCGGTTGTGCCTGCCGGAAAATCAAAATCAAAAAAGAATTGCGCGTCGCCGTTGCTGTTAGTCATCACGTTTGGAACTCTGCCAAACGCCAGCGGCCGGCTGGCGGCCTGATTGGTGGTGCATTGCGCATCGTTGCTGAAATACCAATGCACCGTGAACGTCGCATTAGGCGTACTATTGAGTGTCCCATTGATCGTCAGCGCGGCTGCGAGCATCGGATCCGGCATCTCGCGCCCTACTTCGCCCATGCGCTCCCAAATACTCTCTCCGAAAAGCGATGCCACCGCCGACGTTAACACCGGAAAGTTCTGTTGCAGGTTCGCACCAACGTCCGTGTCGAGCGGATCGTTTGCTGTTACGCCCGCTTCACCAAGGTCTATGCCAAGTCCCTTGTTCGCATAAATCTGATTCGTGTCGATCGCGATTCGAACTCCGGGCGCGCCCGGGTCAGGCGTGACATTCGGGATGAACACTCCAGCCCCGCCGTTGAATGCAATCCGGTTGTCACGAATGATGTTGTCGACCGAATTGACATTAATAAAAATTCCGTGGAGCACGTTGCCAAGTGCTACTTCGCCAGTCACATCGGTGCCAATGTAGTTTCCCAGTATTTGATTCAATGTGACCGGCTTACTGAAACCGACATCCACGCCATTCGTATTGTTGCCGGAGATCAGATTCCGGGCGGCAGCAGTCGTTCCACCCACGAGGTTGCTGGTTGCGCCGTCCTCGAGCAGAAGACCCTCATGGCCGTTCCCGAGTGCAGCCGTACCTGTCGCGTTTGTGCCGATGTAGTTTCCTTGAACGATGTTGCCGCTGGCACCGACTTGCAAAGGGAATGTACTAATCGCTAAACCTGCGGTTCTCCCGGTGCCCTCAAATCCGTTTGCAGAAACGAGATTGCGCGCGCCGGCCGTGGTCCCACCTACGGTGTTGTTGTTGCCACCGCCAATGTAGATACCCTCAAAGAAGTTTCCTAACGGCTTCGTCCCGGTTACATCCGTGCCGATGTAGTTTCCCTGAATGACATTGTTGGTCGAGAGAGAATTGAGGATGCGGAGGCCGTGGACCTTGTTTCCTGAAATCAGGTTTCGTGCCTGCGCCGTCGTGCCTCCGATTAGATTGTTCGACGACCTGGATCTATCAGGCGCTTCGCCGATTTCAAGGCCTCGGTTGCGATTGGGTAAAGCGATCGTCCCGGTCTTGTCGGTGCCAAAGTAATTACCTTCAACAATGTTGCCAGGGCCTTCGGATATGTTAAGGCCATTGCTTTGAAATCGATTTATTACGAATCCTCTGATCAATGAATGGCCCCCAAAGATTGCGAAGGCGGGGAAATCAGGGGTGCAATTCGTACCGTCCAATTCGATTATCGGTTGACCGGCATAGCCAGGTTGCGTCGTCGCATCGATAGTGACGGGATCACCGATAAGCGGTAGAGCTGATTGTAACGCAATGGTCTGTGGGCCAGATCCGATTTGGAAAATAATCGTATCCACCGCTCCGGCGTTTTGCTCTGAATCCAGGACCGCCTGCCTTAAGCTCCCGGGCCCACTGTCGTTTGTATTCGTAACGACGAGGGTTTGGCTCGCTTGTGTGGTCAAAACCGATGCTGACACGCGGCCCCTTTTAACCATCGTCAGATCCGAAAACGCGTCCTCATTCAAACGCATTGGCAGTATTGCAATTGGCGCAGTGTCGACGCCTTCAATGGTTGACAAGAATCCGCGATCCGAAGCGGACATCTGCGTCTTCAGCTTCGTTGGGGCACTGCGCACAATTTGAATGCTGCTGCCTTCGGTATCGGATACTAAGAGGTCATCCCCGGGCAGGCTCGAAACTTTTGCAGTGATAATCTTGTTGGCATTACCCCAGTTTCGTTCCAACGTCTCGATTTTCCATTCCGCGAGCGGGGCTCCGGCAGCCGCTCCCGCATCGAGTAGCTGAACGTTTCCGTTTTCCATCATGACGGCGGCATTCAGCTTTTGCTGCGCCTTAAAGTCTCCCAATGTCAAATCTCGAATTGCGCCAGGGAACGATCGCCGCTCGAGATGCGGCGCGGGGACGCGAACTCGCTCGTCTGGTTCCGTGAGCAACTGTCTGTCTCTACCGTGAACCAGTATGAGTTCGGAACCCGCGGCTACAAGCAAATCGATCTCGTAACTGTCGTCTAATTGTCCAAGGGCGAGTGACGCGACGCGCGATGGCATCGGGAAAACTTCAGGTGTGGAATTAAAAGCACCACTCGGTCCTTCGAAAACCAACACTTGCGGCTTCGCAGTAGCACCGGTGCCAACGATTACATCTGTTAAGCCGTCCCGACGATTCGTTTCGCCTGCCGTTAAGGCAGTTACTAAACCGGGTAAGGCCATTTTCTTAACCGTCGGAAATTCGCCTTTGCCGTTGCCGGCCAGCAAATACAACGCAGCGCTATTGCTCGAGGCCACAATCACATCCCAATGACTATCACCATCAAAATCGCCAGCCGCGATAAACTCTGCCGCTACCGGCGTTGAAAAAACATAAGCGGGCGACAGAAATGGCGCATGCGTGAAAGTGCCGCTGGCGCGGCGCTGTTTGGCAGCAGGAGCGTTCGGATAGATCGCATCCACATTGCCTCGCATCAGGGTTACTATTCCACGGCCAGCGAACGAATAACCGGTGACCAGGTCTGGCGTGCCGTCTTCATCAAAATCCGCCGAAGCCAGATTTAAGGGTTCGGCTTGATTCTTTTCCAGGGCCGTACGCAATTCTCGCGGACCCACGTACGGGGTCAGAATGTCGTGACCATCGCCCAATTGGACTGTTGGATTGCCACGACTTTTCGTTTTCATCGTTGCGACGTGGCTTAGACGAGCCAGCGGGAGCGTGCTGCTAACAACGCTCGCGGACTTAGTTGTGTTTATGACGGCCGCAAGCGGTAAGAGCGAAAGACAAATCAGGACGACAGCCAAAGGCGCTGGCAAGGATCTGCGATAGGAGGGAGGTAGTTGTAGCACTAACGCGAGAAGACGGGGCATTTTTGTATCCGTTTCGTACTGGGATTTCGACGGATGGTCGGAATATTCCGACGCCTGAAGGTAAACAGCGGAATCGCGACTGAGCTGATCGCTGAAGGTCAGCGCGGATTATGCCAAATTGCGAATTCGTTAGCTAGGAAAACTTAACGAGTCGTCTGCAAATTTACTTTCGTGTCTTAGACTGTATTGAATTACCACTGTCCGCCCACCAGTCTGGCTCACCCTCTTTACAGTAATGGCAAAGGTGAACAAAACATTTCTGGGTGATCGGTGGTCGAGAGTACGTTTTGGAATACTGGTGAGGGTTAAGGAAGCTTAATGGAAACTTCCTCGATTTCTTTCTCAACTGCCTTCAAACCATTCAGTAGAACGTTGCGATGTGCCGGGTGCCTGGCGTGCTCGAGTTGTTGAAGCAATCTCGAACGGGAGAGCTTCAGCGAGGCGAGGCGCTCCTGCAGCACTCGTTGATCCTTTGTGACCTGAGTTTTGGAAGGTTCTTGCTGGCGTGATTCCCCTTCCTCGATTTGATCGGCAACTGCCTTACTTTCCCAGCCACGAGCCATAGCTTGAAGTCATCCACATCCAATGTTGATGAGGTAAGTTTATATTAAAACAGGCTGTTTGCACTGCTCGATGATGTTTTCACTGGTTGCCGTGTTCAGCGCCTGCTTTGATGCAAGCAGCTTTTCTTCCAATTGCGGAAACAACATGCATCGCTTCCTCACAGAGCGACGTTCATCGTATCTAACGCCATGCTTTGAATCTCTTCAACTGCGACTGGTTTGAAGGGTATTAGACCTCTCCTCAATTCCTCAAGCGCGATGCTCGTATTCCTTCGCTTCAGTCGATCGGCTGCGATCCGCGGCTGTGCACCTAGTAAGAGTTGCTTGCTTCTGTGGGTTGCCAGGATGACCAACTGAAATCTGGACACGATACCCGGCCACTCTGCGGGTGTGTTGCCGTTACGAACGTTACTGCTTACTTCTACTATTCCAGCCATATTTATATCCGCCTTTAACGGGTTGTGAATTGAAACCAGTGCATTGCCTGGTCTACTCGTTGATTTTAGAGTTCTGCTTCATCGATTGCTCTTCTGCGCAACGCGTTTTCGTGACTCGCTACGTCTGTAGTAGAAATACAGAATCGCTAACATGATTGCTAAACTTTCAATAACGGTAATGAGAATGACTGTTTTCATAGCTCCGCAAATCCTCCCTCGGTCGTTATGAACCTGTCAGCAGGAATTTGATTCCCGTCCTGTTCTCTAACGGACCTCTATGTCTCACAGAATGAACCTTTTAAACTGCACGGTCTGTGCGCTAGCTCACATACGAATATGACTTTCCCCCCACGATAGCGTTGTTCGCTCGCCGAGAGACTCTGAGGAATCGGTATTTGGACGTTTAGAGGGGACGTGTGAATTGACAGCGGTTTGAGGGAAATACACTGTGTGCCCGCCTGGCCCAGGTGGTCCAGGGAGTCAACGGTTCTTCTTCACATGTCTGTGAATGGTTTTTTTAATCTGCTTGGCCTGACGGCAAGAGGGCGTCCTTGAACAAACTGTCGAAGGCGATGAGAGATTCGCCTCGACGGGTTTTCTTAAACTCGACTACCCAAGACCGAACCCCTTGGGACGATCTGTCTCGCCCGGTGGCAGCTTTGATCTTGGATCGAGTCTCTGGAACCTTACGTTCCGCGTTCTTGATGAGCTTGATTGCTCGCATTGTGTTCGTCTGACTCACCAGGATGAAGATTAGTAGCCGGCGTAACCGTCGGCGTAGCCGTGCTCGTAAGCTTCACGGAAGTAGCGCTGGTACACGTCGCGGTCGCCGAGACGGGAACTATAGTCCTTCGTGGCTTTCTGGTAGGTACTATGGCCCTGGTAGCCATCGCCCTTGCGTGTCCTGCGATCTTCGCGGCCTTGTTTGACACCCTCGTTAAAACCGCCGTTGAGAGCGGTTTGGCGCAACTGGAACGAGCCGCCGTAGTTGCCATAACCATCATCGTTGCGACCGCGGCGATCCTGATTACGGTTGTCGTCGTTGCGACCCCAACGATTTCTGTTGCCCCGAGTATCACTTTCGGCGTTATATCCGTCTTCGAACGCTTCACGGAAGTAGCGGCGGTAGAGTTCGCGGTCGCCTAGACGTGAGTTGTAGTTTTTCGTGGCTCTCTGATAGCTGCTCAGGTTGCGGTGTTCTGTGCGGCTGCCGTTCCCGCGATCTTTGCGGCCTTCCTTGACGCCTTCGTCATAGCCGGCATTCAGAGCGGTTCGACGCAGCTCAGAAGATCCGCCATAGTTACCGTAACGATCCCAGTCGCGACCACGTCGATTGTGATCTCCGTTGTCGCTGCGGTTACGGTCTTGAGTGTAGCGATCGTCTGGATACTGCGCCTGCGCAGTCATGCTCGAGGCGATCCCTATTCCAAACAGCAATGAGAACACCAGGATGGCGTTTCCGATTCTGTTTTGCGATTGATCTGTTTTCATAAGTCTCCTTGTTCAAGATGGTCCCGGCAACAGCAGCTTCAAGAAGACCGGTTGCTAATCTAGAGAAACCGGCTTTTCTCTCGCTCCTGTTAATCACTCTCGCAGAGGCCACCGGCATCAGAGCGCACTCAAATGCAACCCATCAGAAGCCGAGACTGCCTGATATGTTTATCGCAGCAGATTTCCGGGACGGATCACCATTAAAGGCTATTTGGGAGGACTTGTATGTGCAGTAGCACACATATCAACCAAAACAGTCGTATATATGTGCAGGTGTGTTAGCGCACGGATGCATTTCCATTGTCTACCTTATGATCTCAATCGAAGCGCGCGGGTGTTAGATCGCGCGCTTCGGTCCTACCTACCTCGGACTACTCGCACGAATTGTTAGTTCTGTGCCGGACGGCAGCTCGAGGTTGTCTTTACCCTGAATAAAAACTGTACCGGCTCCGCCTGCAGCGCCAATGATTCCACCGATCGCTGCGCCTTTTCCACCGCCGGCAATGGCGCCGACGATGGCGCCGACAGCCGTGCCAATACCCGTGCGTTGGATCGTTTGCGTGGTCTGGTTGCTGCCTTGCGCGCTTCCTTCGTTGTCAACCTTGACTGTGTCACCATTCAGCAATCGCACATTCCCGAGAACTCCGGAGAATTTATAGGTCTGACCGTTCGTTAACCGAATCCTCTCGAAGTTGAGCGACATCCCTGACCGGCCAGTTAAACGTCCTCCCTGGTCAACGGTGCCCACCGCGCCTTCGATAACTGCCCCCTCGAATTGACTGGGGTCGCGCACGGTCATGGTGAACAGGTCACCCTGCTGCGACAGCTTTGTGGTCAGATCATTGTTCAAGATGGCCACTAGAGTCTCACCATCTCGCACAATGAATTCACCACTGGTCGCACTGGCGTTACCCAGAACCGGCCGCGAATCGTTATAGATGGCCCACTGCGCTACATCGGCGGTCCGGTCATAAACACTATCAACGACTACCGGTTGAATTAGTCGGTCGGAATAGATCTGCCGCCGCACTCGTAGACTGCGGTCGTTTTCACTTGCATCGAAAGTGACATTAAAATCATTCTCTTTGTAGCCGTTCGAACTCACTACCAACTGCTCCCCACGAAGCGTCACTGTTACCTTAGTCGATCTGCCGTTGGGAAGTTGTTCCAGACGTTCGCGGCCGTCTGCCTCAAAGGTTGATTTTGGCGCCAGCGAAGAAGCAATAGTCATCGTTGTACCGCGGCGCTCGATCATCAGCATCTCAGGAGATTCAAGTCGCGCCAGAATTTGGTCGGCGACAGCCTGCCGTTCGTCAATACGTAAATTCTGCGTCGCGCGCTGCGCTTTGTCGCGCGGGTTGTCACTGCGAGACGAATCCAATCTAAAAGTTCCGGTTAGACGATTAGTACTCTGGTTTCCAGATGATGAAATTGGACTGTTTCCCCAACTCGGCGCTACGTCATACGCGCTGGCC
>JAICQI010000400.1 GCA_025937955.1 Pyrinomonadaceae bacterium | reverse complement strand
ATTCACATACGTCACCGGCGTCCCAGCGAACTTCAAGAACTCCTGAAGCTGATATTGTCCCGTTCCGGTCGGAGCAACACGATAAAGCACAGGATTGATGGAGTCTGTAACATAGGCACTGCCATCTGGTGCGAAGGTGGTGTCGTTCAGGAACGTCTGGCCTGTGCGGAGACCATTGTCCAGCTTCGAAATGAGACGACCGTTTTTGGTGTTGTAGACAAAGATCAAGCCGGTTTGCCGCCCTACTACCACCAGGCGGTCGTTGGCGAAAAACATGCCCGTGGCAATGCTGCGACCGTCCGCACCTCCGGGAGAGAACACCTCGAGGCTGGGCCTGGCGATCTTGCCTTTGTAGATCGTGCCCTCTTTGACTGAGCCCACAAAGAAAGTCCCACTCGACTGGTCCACCGTCACGCTTTCAGGGTACACATTCGCGCTGTCAAGAAACGAGTGCAGGATGGGAGGCGCATACGGCCGGAGGGTCTCTTGCGCGTTACTGTCCGCCGCCAGAGTGAATAAAGCGAGACTCGTGGTCCAAAAGGACAAAAGCAGTTGCCAGGTTCGGTGCGGCATTTGTGCCTCCTGGCCCATTGGGGCCTCAAGGCCAACGAGAGTTGGTCTTCGTGACTTGCTTTACTTTCTGTCGTTGCATTGTAGTATTCCGTCATGAAACTTACACGCCGGAAGTTCGTCCAACGCCTTGCGCTTGGAACAACGTTATTAAGCGGAGGTGTCCGCTCGGATGCAATAACTAAGGCCGTTCAACGCTCGTCCGGTGTTAAGGAAACGCGCCCCAACATAGTTTTCATTCTCGCTGACGACTTAGGTTGGGGAGATCTCAGTTGTTACGGTCGGCCTGACTACCGCACTCCCAATATCGATCTGCTGGCAGTGCAGGGAACGAAATTCAGCGATGCTTATTCCGCGTCTGCCGTTTGCACACCGACACGGTGCGGATACATCACTGGTCGCTATCCGGCGCGCTTCAGAATTGGTTTGGAAGAACCACTCATTACCACAAATTCTAATGTTGGTTTGGAGCCAAACCATCAGACAGTTGCATCATTGCTCAAGCAGAGTGGTTACGACACAGCACTGATCGGAAAATGGCATCTTGGTTTTCGTCCTGAGTGGGGTCCAAACGCGCATGGATTCGACGAGTTCTTTGGCATCCTGGCTGGCGCAGGGGATTATTTCCTACACAAAAACGGACTCGGCAAGCCTGATCTGTACGAGAATGTGACTCCCGTGGACCGCAATGGTTATCTCACCGATCTGCTGACTGAACGTGCAGTTAATTACGTGAAGAAACCACGCAGCGCTCCGTTTTTCCTGAGTCTCCACTACACAGCGCCACACTGGCCGTGGCAGTCACCAAAAGGTGGCGAGCCGATTCACTTCACCGATAAAGCGCCTGAGCCCGCGACTATGAGCGCCGGCGGTTCTCTGCAGTTGTATGCGCAGATGATGAAAAGCTTAGACGACGGTGTTGGTCGGGTAATGCAATCGATCAGAGCTGCCGGCATAGATAGAAAGACGCTGGTCATCTTCACCAGTGACAACGGCGGTGAGCGGTTCTCATATCTATGGCCATTTTCTGGTCGGAAAGGCGATCTCCTTGAAGGTGGAATCCGTGTGCCAGCCATTGTTCGCTGGCCCGGCGTGGTGCCGGCTAATCGGATAACCCAGCAGATGGCAATTACAATGGATTGGACCGCGACAATTGTTGCCTCCGCTAAAACAGATGCCTCTGCTGGTCATTCGTTTGATGGGATTGATCTACTGCCGGTAATCAAAGGTATTAGCCGAGTAGTTGACCGCACTTTCTTTTGGCGTATTTATGCGCAGGACGCGGTGCGAGACGGCAAATGGAAATACGTTCGCAATGGTGAGGTTCGAAGACTTTTTGATTTATCTCTTGATCAACGTGAGCAAGCGGATTTTAGTCGCAAGCATCCCGAGGTCCTGCAGCGACTGATGAAAGAATTCGATAAGTGGAATGATCTGATGCTACCGCGCCTCCCGGCAAGACGCTGACTCTTCACCAAACGTGGTTCCGAATTGCCTGGACACGTTGCCAGACTTCGTCGGTCATGGCATTACGCCAAACGCCTCCGAGCAAGTAGTTGAATTTGGGATCTTTTCGCGCCAGTTCCTCGACGCGATCGATGAAATCCACGCCTCGTTTGGCGAGAAGATCCTCAAGTGGACCAGCAGCGAGAACACCAATTACTTTGTCGGGGAGATCACGTTTGTAAATTTCGAGAATGAATTGCCACAGCCGATCTCCCTGGCTTTCCAGTTCCCAGTCCATAACTTCTGAGACGGCCCACCTATTCGTTGCATATTCGGGCGACCCCTGCTTCGCTTGCTGCGCCGCGATCCATGCTGTGACGATTTTATCGAGCTCTGCTTGATCCATAGAGGGCTTGCCTCAAAAGTGGCGCGTCGCACTTGCATCGAAGTCAGTACCACCTGCGGTAGCGGCTGGGTCGATGTTGAGCATGCGATATTCCTATTGATTTTGAATGCCGATGGTTGACCCACCCGCTACCGCAGGTGGTACTGACTACTTTTGAGGCAAGCCTCCATAGAGGCAATAGAGGAATACTTAAAATACCAGCTTCTCATTAAAAAACGGCAAGACTCTTGTCTCCATCCTCTGGCGTATCAAACTGCCGTGATTACCGTCCGCGTACACTTCGAAGTGGTGTGGAATGTTCAACTCTGAAAAGGTTGTTGAGAGGAGCCTCACGCCCATGCGGATATGCTCAAACTCTTCCTTTTCGCCGTAGTCGAGAAATATTCCGCGAAGTTTCTTCAAGTTTTCTTTATTTGCTTCTGCTACGTAGACCGGAAAACTGGACCGCCATTTCGCGTAGACCACTTCGTTTTTCTGCACACATGGTGTTTTGGTTAGCAGCTTCCCTTCGGCGGGCGGATTGCAAACTCCAGACTTAGCTTCAAACGGAAAATCTACAAAAAAGGGTGGACGATTCGGATTTGGTGAAAAGGCTGCTGACAGTGCGACCATTGCTGAATGGTAAAACTGCACGAAGCCGCGCGGTAAACCGCTCAGCTGGTCCTTCGAAGTGAGCTGGAGTACACCAGGCCAGGCACTATTTGCTTCACCCATGTCGGCTTCCATCGCCAGACAACACGGGCTCAGTGCGTACACCGCACTAAAGAGCTCGGGATGTTTCATTCCGAGCATCACTGATCCATAGCCGCCCATCGAGTGTCCTGCAATGCCACGACTTTCAGGGCGTGGAATAGTCCGGTAATTGCTGTCGACATAGTTGACGAGGTCGCGAACAATAACATCTTCCCAATTGCCGGTGACCGCTGAATTCGTATAGAAGGACCCCTTGTAGGCATTTGAACCATTGGCGGCCACGACAATCATCTCGCGCACTTTACCGTTCTTAATCGAATCGTCCATCAAAGTTTGAAGTTTCATTCCCTGATACTGCCCGTTGATCCAAACGCTGCTGTTGCTGGTGAATCCATGAAGCAAGTACAAAGTCGGATACCGCTTTGTCGACCCTTCATATCCAGGTGGTAAATACACATAAATTGGTTGTTCCGTTGGATCGCCGAGTAAGTTTCCTTTCAATGAGGGTGCCTGGATTTTTAATTCAAGCAGTTTGCTTGCGGTCGCAGGCACGGTTGCCTGTTGACTCAAAGTAACCGACGAAAAGAGCGTGAAAAGCAGAATGGTTAGAAGAACTGTTGAGACTCTGTTCACTTTCAGCATCGAGTATCTCCTTCGCTGAATATATTCTTTCATGGATCCAATAACGGCCTTAGAGTAGCCCGCGATTGGCAAATTGATGAGGTCATGCTTCAAGCATTTCAGGCGTCCAAGCAAGCATCACAACAGACTTCATTTGAGAAACCAAAGGCCCGCATTGAATGCGAGCCCTCAGTTCGCCTCACCCAAACGGCTAAGAAAGGGAGATGCGGACAGATTAGAACACGCTGACCTGAAGTTCTCAAAGCAATAGAATAGCGCCTCGGACCGGTGCCCACTTTTCTACACTCTTTGCCAGTTATATAGTTAGGCCATGCGAACTCTGCGCTTCATGGAAGATCTGTTAGCGATTGAAGCAGAAACAAAATTTTTGTTAGCTGCGGGCGATCGGTCTTACGAACAAAAATTGATGCAGGAACTGCTGAGGATATTCAAAGAGGCTGAACTTAAATTTGGACCAAGAGATGACTCATATCAACTGTCTGTACCTCGCATCACTGAGTGTGCCAGTTCGCGAACTTACATTTTGCGGCCCTTACGGATGACCAGAATATATCTTAGTCGGGAGTCAAGGATTAAGCCCTGGCTTGCTTCGTTGGAACTTGCTCATGAAGCGATTCATGTGCTGAGTCCGATAGGATTTGGCGGGGGCCCGACGATCCTGGAAGAGGGGCTTGCAGAATGTTTCGCCCAAAGATATGTGAGTCGCGTTCATGGGATGGAATTTGAGAGAGGTTCTAATCCGAAGGCTGATGCCGTGATGCAGGCTGTCTCGACTCTTCTGGCTAAGAATGACTCGGTGATAAAGGTGTTGCGAACTCGTCAACCAGTAATCTCAAAGATTGATGAAAAACTCCTGGTTGAAGTGGCTGGTATCAAGCTTAGTGAGGCAAAGTTTCTCTGTACTGACTTCCGAAGTTATTGGCGAACACAGTCTCCCTGGAGCGGATTTGCCACCCAGGGCGCTGAACGCCTCGCCGCCTGCCTGCGCTCTATTTGGAAGTAAACTCTCATTAAGCGTCCAGGCTAGCGCCGCCTCTTCATGCTGTACGCCGTAAACTCAATTGGCTCGCGCACCTCGCCCTTCCGATAGAGTTGTAACAACCCCTTGCGACGCTCGATCTCGGAATCATCTACGTTGGGTGCTTCGACGAGCCGTTTAAGATCTGCCTCGACCTGATCTCTCGTTTCGTTCTTGAGGGACAGGAGCGTCAAACCGGTGAACGGGAAGCGCTCGAAGTTCTCGAGGAGAAACTCGCGCAGCGCGGAACTGCGACGGAGGTGAAACATGATGATTCGATCGACGCCGCGAACCGGGTATTCCGGGAAGGCCGCTGAGTGCATTAATGCCGAAGCGAAGTTATTGAGCATGAGTTCCGCCATCGCTTTGATCTCATCTAACGAGACCTCATCACCTGCGTTCCACTCAGCCTCACTGTAAAAGTATGGTCGCAGCTTCGGATGCTCGACGAAGAGCAGGAGATGGTTTTGTGTCTCAGTGACAGCTCGTTGGATCAGGTGTAGGTCTGGCTGCTTCTGGGCAATCTCCAGTTGTCGCACAGCAGTATCGATTTGTTCCCTGGCAATCCGAAGCTGTTTTCGGAAGATAGAGAAGTTCAACAAGCCCACCAGCACGAGCAGCAGCGTCCCCATGAAACCAAGCACGCCGATCAGCGGTTCGATTCCCATTTCCGTCTCCTCCCGGACTTGTGTTTCGACTATCACGAATGATCTCAGAAAACATTACCGGATGGTTCTTGACCGGCTGCGCGACTATAATGCCCGCCACTTCCAAAGTTCAATTTAGGAGGTAGGACATGAAGTGCGCAGTCGCCGGTTTCCTCGTTCTTTCGCTTGTATCCACAATTGTGTTCGGCCAAACGAGGAGCCAGAGCACCAAACGCAGCTCGTCGAAAATTGGATCCCCCGCCAATCCGGCGCGAGCCCAAACTTTGAAAATCTGTCAGGGAGTTCCGATTCCTGAAGGAGACTTGATCGTCGCTCAGGCGAATTCGTCTTCATGCCCGCACGGCGCTTACGTGCTAAAGTTGGACGACGGGTCTCATGCACCCATCGCGAACACAACAGCTTCACGGCCCCGCAAAGTTGAAAACGCGACTGTGGAT
>JAICQI010000757.1 GCA_025937955.1 Pyrinomonadaceae bacterium | reverse complement strand
CCTTTTCCGGGTTGCTTGTTTTTCCGATGAATCCCCATTGCGGTCCTCCGCGACTTTCAATCACGGCTTGACGAAACTCAGGAGTCGGGATGAGCCAAACAGCGCGACTACGCACGGCGAGCAGAGGCTTCACCAGATGTGGCAATAGTCGGAAGCCTTCAACGATCACACCCGGTTCTTTGGACAGCGGGAGGATGTCTTCGACGATCATGCTAAAGCCTTCTCCACGGAACCAGTGGAACGTCTCGAGCATGTCATTCGGTGAGCGGTTCAGCCACCTCTCGTCCATGTCCATCGCCATAAACTCATCCAGCAGTGGGCAGTCAACCGGTGTGCTTCGCTTCGCGTGATCTGCCATCGCGTCGTCAGTGGAGTAAAGCTGTAGACCATGCTCAGCGGCAATGCGGCGAGCAATCGTTGATTTCCCCGCCGCACTCCCGCCGCCGATCCAGTAAACGTGCCGGAGCTGGTCCAACGGACCTAATGAACGATCGTGGCGATACGTGACGTGCGGCATGTCCACCAGGAGAGCAAGTAAAGTAAAGCGCTAACCGGGATGAGCGCACCTGGAACCAAAATCCTCCAATTCAATACCGCACAAGTCATAATCGCAACCAGCGCAATAGCAGCGCCGGCGAACTCCCATTTCCAGGCAAGTAACAGGCTGAGGAGTGATACGACCAGCGTGGCGACAATAACGTAATCACTCCAGGCTAGCGGACGAGACGCCCGACCCTGATCACCAATGAGATGTGCCACGAGGAAAAAACCAAAGAACAAAACGATCAGGCCGCTAAGTATCCGAGCACTCCACCGAAACGTCGCCACAAAAGACATGAATCCACCTCCCGGAATATCGCACTGTAGACTACAGATGGAGCCAGTTCAGAACGCTTCAGCTTGTGACACTTTTTCTTACTGACCACAGCTTCAAGGTGCAAATAGGCATCCGTTCTTTGACGGCTTTGTCTAAAAAGTGGTGCGTCGCACTGGATCCGAGTCAGTACCACCTGCGGTAGCGGGGTGGGTCAACCATCGGTAGGGAACTTACGTTGTATTGTTTTAGGCGGGAAGTCTTGAGAAGGACATGTACCAATTCACTTCCCAGGTAACACCATTATCAGCAGAGAAAGATTGTTGCCAGGTTGGACTTTCGGGGTTTGTCTTGTCCCAGCGAAATTCTACGAGGACAGGGATATCGTTATGGTGATCGTTTCCGCGAAACAGTCCGATAGCGCCGGAGAAGGAACCTTCAAGTGGCGGAAATAGAGTTGCGCCATTTGTGTCCATCCAATAGATGCGCCAAAGTCCAACACTCTTATCAAACAAGCGCAGAGAGACACCTTCAAAAAACTCGCCTGACTCAGTTCTACAGTGGTCGATGTTTCCAAGTCCGCCAAGGATGAGTTGATTAGCAGCAGGGGTTTTGAACTCGTGCCAGATCTGACAACCAACCAGACGCTCTGCCAGCTTCTTGTGATGGATGAGCCACCGGCCCTGAAGGAAGTCGAAATCCTTCGCCCCCTGCGGACGAGCATTGAGGACTTCTTCTGGTACGTCAAATAAACTCATTGCTGTCGAACGAGGCGGGAGCAAGTCTACTTTGGTACCGTTGAGAATCTCAACACCATAGAACCCACGTGTATTGTTCACGAGGGAAATTGAATGTTTGGTATTTCGCACGCTGAAGGGATGATAAGATTAGCGAATGCCAGCAAAGCCCCTCGCTTTAAGCACAGCGGGATTGGATTATTTAGCTATAGCCCAATTTGTTTTCCTGCACGCCGGGTGTTTACTGGTGTTTTGGACGGGCGTTAGCTGGGTTGCAGTGGCTGCGTGCTTTGCCTTCTACTGTCTCCGCATATTTGCAATGTCCGCCGGTTATCACCGGTACTTCTCGCATCGCTCATACAAGACCAGCCGCATATTTCAATTCATCCTGGCGCTTGTCGGTTGCCTGTCTAATCAAAAAGGCCCGCTCTGGTGGGCTGCTCACCACCGGTATCATCACTCGCATTCAGACCGCGAAACTGACATTCATTCCCCTGGCCAACATGGGTTCTGGTGGGCTCATTGTTTATGGATTTTTTCGCTCCGCTATCGTAAGGCCGACCAGAAACTCGTCGCAAACTTTGCGCATTACGTTGAATTGCGTCTGCTGGATAAATTTTACCTTGTGCCACCTCTCTTCTCGGCAGCGCTGTTTTTCCTGCTCGGCGTGATTTTGAATCTTGCCAGACCAGAGCTACAAACTTCGGGAATGCAGATGTTGGCCTGGGGGTTCTTTGTAAGCACAGTACTGGTCCACCATGCTATCTACAGCGTTAACTCGCTCGCTCATTCCCTGGGAAGCCGGCGTTTCAACAGTGCTGACATGAGCCGCAATAATCTGATTCTGGCGCTGCTTACGTTTGGCGACGGTTGGCATAACAATCATCACTACTATCCGCGGTCAGCGCGACACGGCTTTTATTGGTGGGAAATCGATCTGACTCATTACCTGTTGAAGTGTCTCTCATACGTTGGCATCGTATGGGACTTGCAAAGTCCACCTGAAAGGATCTACATAACGGGAACTCGAATTCGCTCAATGGACCACCTCAGCGAACATGATTGTCAGTCGACATAACGCCAAAACTTTAGCCGCCATATTGCTCGTTCTTGGTTTGTTTTTGGCGTTGCGTTTCGCGCTAAACATAAGTCAAAAAGAGATTAGTGCAGCGTCAGTCCGATTTGGATTTTCACGTTCGACGCTTCCGGAACTTCCTGGCCCGCCGATCCGCGAGCAACGTCTGGTCCATCCGAGCCTGGAGCGAGTTTCGGCGTTTGTCTCAACAGTCGGCGCCGCCGTTGCACTTAATGATATGGATGGCGATGGTATCTCGAATGATGCCTGTTATATTGACACGAGAACCGATCAGATAATCGTTACGCCGGTTCCGGGAACAGGCAATCGCTACTCACCATTCGCAGTTACTCAGGAACCGTTATTTAATCGCGACAAGATGGCTCCGCTCGGAGTGCTTCTGTCAGACGTGACTGAAGACGGCCACGTCGACTTGATTGTTTATTACGCAGGAAGAACCCCGCTTCTTTTTCTCTGGCGTCCGTCAACTCACGCTGACGGCTCTTCCATTGGTGCTTCCAATTACCTCGTGCGCGACATTTTTCCAAATGAGATCTGGATGACCGGATCGGCAACTACCGCCGATCTCGATGGTGACGG
>JAICQI010000488.1 GCA_025937955.1 Pyrinomonadaceae bacterium | reverse complement strand
TACACGGATATACAGTGATGAAATACTTGTTGGGCGCGGTCGTGAGTGAAGTATTCGCGGCCGACGTCCAGGGCGCGTTTGCCGAGTGCGATGCGCGCTTCGGAGTTGTTTGCAAGACGCGCGACAGCGGCGCTGAGAGTGGCTTCAGTTTCGACTACTTCAGCGACGCCCGGATTCTCACGCGCCCAGACGACTGCGGAGCAGTAAGTTGGGCCATAGATCAGGAGCGGCAGGCCTGTGGCGGTGTAATCAGCAAGCTTGCTCGGAAATGCCATTTGCATGTTGACGCGGTCGCGGTCGTCAAAGGACATTGGCACAAACAACGCGTGGGCTTCTTCGCGCAGCCGTGTCAGTAATTGTGATGAGCTTATTAGCCCGCCGTTCTCGGTGTTCGGATCATTAGCACCGAATTGGTTTGGGCCGAAGATGAGTAATCGTCCGCCGACAGGCTTCAGCGCGTTTTGAAGAGAGGTTAATGCGTTGACGTAGCCGTTGGAATTAATCGTGCCCGCGAACGCGATTGTGAATGGCTTGTTGTTATTCGCCAGATGCAAGGGTGGCGTGTCGAAGACGGGACAGTTCGGTGCGCGGCCCGGATAGATCACTTGTGCGGGCTCGCCGTAGCGTTCTTCGTAAAAGCCGCTCATCGCCGGCGAGACGCACAAGCGTGACTGCGCCTGACGGTAAACGCTTGCAAATCGCTTATCAAGCCATTGTCGAAACTGCGGGGCGACGCCGGCGAGGCGCGGCCAGTCGTCGTGAACCATCAGGTGCAAAGGCACTTTTCGTTTGCTCGCGATGCTTGCCGCCGCCAACCAGCCGAAGCCATGCGCCACGGTCAACACACTTTCAAAGCCGGCGCCGTTCACTGACTGTAAGATCTTTGGCGCATGTCGCTCGCCTGCGTGCGTAAACCACGTGACAACGTAAGGATGGAATCTGGTGTTCAGCCAGCGGGCCTTGCCGATCGGATGAGAGATGTAGCTGACGGTTGGAAGCCGGCGATCCGGATCAGATTCCGTCGCCGTTTCAATAATCGTCAAACGGTCGTGCGGATAGTCAGACAACAACCGGTGCAACAACGCGGAACCGTGATACGACGCCTCAACCGGTACATCACCGACATAAAGCAATCTCGGAAACATCAACACCCGTTAGTTAGGACGCCTCCTTGGAGGTGTGCGTTACAAACGATAAACGCTTCGCATCCAGTCGGCTGTGAGCCGCATTCCGTCTTCGAGGCTGTAAGAGTTTTTGTGGTCCAGGTCGCGGACCGATTTCGACGTGTCTACTCGTTTCAACTTCGTCGTCAGGATCTCAGTCTCCTGGTGATGCACGAGCGACGGATCGGCGCCAGTGACTTTGAGCACGACGTCCGCGAGCTGCTCGATCGTGTGCAGGTCGGTGCCGCCGATGTTGTACGTCTCGCCTGCGCGAAAGTTGTTGGTGATGTTGGCGAGCGTGCGGACCGTGTCGGCGAGATAAGTTGACGTGCGCGAGTGTCCGCGAAAGACTGTCCACGGCAAGCCGTGCAAAGCACAATACAGAAAACGGCAATTCACTGAACGATACGGGCTGTAGTATTCGCCTGGGCCGTATGTATTGAACAACCGCACGACGACAGTCTCAGTTTTGTATTGCAATGCCGAGTTGCGGATCTGCATTTCGTTGACCCACTTCGTCATTGCGTAGTCGTTCAACTGTTTGATCTCATACTCGTCCATCACCGTTTCGACCATCAGGTCGGGCCAGTCGCCGTAGACTTCGGATGAGGAGAAGTGGATGAGTCGAAACTTGAAACGCTCCTGGAGGCGGATGATGTTCTTGGTGCCGATCGCGTTGGTGCGCCAGAGAGTTTCGTAAAAGTCTTCGCCGTTCCAACGGCCAAACTCCGCCGCGCAGTGGTAAACGTAATCGAATGGACCACAGCGTTCGAACACGCGCTCGATCTGGCGAAACTCGCCGACGTCGCAACGTGCGTACAACGGGACTTCGACGTCCGTGCGTAGGCTGAAACCGATTTCGTCAGGCTGGTGTTGCAAATCGCATGAGACGACATGATGACCGCGCTGGCGCAACTCAGTGATCAGTCCCGCGCCGACAGTTCCCAGGCCGCCTGTTACCAGAATTCTCATTTAGCCGCAGATGACGCTGATAAAACGCGGATCCAATGCACAGTGCGATCGGGGTCAAGCATTTTGTTGGATCGGATGGTCCGGTCGAGGGATTTCCAATGGGTCACGTGATTCGAAAGGACGCCGGTCTCAGGGTTGAAGGCTTTGAAGACGTGGCGATGCTTGAAGCCAGCTGCGGCACGTCGGTACTCCTCGATCTCAAAATCATGAATCACGATCCAGGGGCGTTGCGGTTGCTTGCCGGCGACTGCGCGAATCGTCGCCGAACGTTGCGTGCTGGTTTTTGAGTCGTCGATCAGGACCAGATCAAATGCCTCAAGGTCGAGCGCGGAAATAGACTCTGCTATCTCTCGTCTGATGAGTTTAAGCGTCCAACGCTCGTCGCTCTTCGCCGCTTCGTGAATCGTCTCTGCCCACGAAGCGTCGTTCTCGACCGATTGCAGTCGTTCGAGATGAGGAAACGCGGCACGGTTGAGAAACGTGAGCGTGCTGTAGTAACCGCAGCCGAATTCAAGGACACTCCTTATTTCGCGAAGTCGAGCGAGGCCGATCAAGATGGGGACGTGCGTTGCGTAGTCGTTGCGCGCCCGTGGTGCTGAAAAAAGTTTCACGCGAAGTCGGGAAGGTGCAAAGTGGTTCTTAATCTTTGCGATCATCTTTGTGTCTTTGCGTCTTTGCGTGAGATGTTTTCCAGTGGTTGCGCCCTCAGCCCGACACTGCCGAACCAGCCGTCGAGCTTCCGCCCGCCATAAACCTCAGTTTCAGCAACTTCAAACTGAAAAGTCTGCGGCACAATCTCGATCAGGCGCTTCGCCATGTCCTTCAAATGAATCTCGACCTGGTACGTGCCCGGCATCAGCGGTAGTGATTCGATCGTGAATCCCAGCTCCGCGGTCTGCCCTGCCGGCAAGGGTGCGCTCGTGACAAAGTCTTTCAAATCGAGTCCAGTCAGCCGCCGCGAATCCATCGTGAGAAACGAAACGTACAGCCCCGGATCCTGAATATCGGCCTTCGGCACAAACTGCACTCTCACCTGCACCGGATCGAAAGTCTTCACCACCGCCCCGCAAATCGAACTCACTTCCACCGATGTTACCGAGAACGTGTTTGTCTCAATCGCCCGATCCAAACTCTCTGTCGTGCTGATCCGCGACAAGTATTGATCGACAGTCTGATCGATCTCGCCCTGCGCGACTACCCTGCCCCGCTCGAGAATCAGCGCCTCCTTGCAAATGCTCCTGACCGCGGACATGTTATGACTGACGAAAAGAATCGTTCGCCCATGGCTGCCAATCTCGCGCATCTTCTCAAAGCACTTCTTCTGAAACTGCGCGTCGCCGACCGCCAACACCTCATCAACGAGCAACACTTCCGTCTCCATATGCGCCGCGACGCCAAACGCAAGCCGCACGTACATTCCGCTCGAATAGCGTTTGACGGGCGTGTCGATAAACTTCTCCACTTCGGCAAACGCAACGATCTCGTCGAACTTGCGCTCGATCTCCGACTTCCGCATGCCGAGTATCGCGCCGTTCAGAAAAATATTTTCACGACCGCTGAGTTCCGGATGAAATCCAGTGCCAACTTCCAACAGCGATCCGACGCGGCCGTGTATCTCGGCATGCCCGCGAGTCGGCTTCGTTATGCGCGAGAGAATTTTTAGCAACGTCGTCTTTCCCGATCCGTTGCGGCCGATGATGCCCACGACTTCACCGGCCGTGATCTCGAACGAGACGTCATCGAGCGCCCAGATGTAGTCGTTGCGAGACCCATTTCCGTTTCGAGCGACATTTTTCAGGCGTCGAAACGACGCGGCTGCCGCATCGCTAATCACGTCGCGCAGCACTTTGTAGTGCTGCGTGTATCCGCCGATGCGGTATTGCTTGCTCAGATTTTCACAGCGAATGGCGATATTAGACATCAGACAATGTCCGCAAACTGTTGCTCCATGCGGCGGAAGTAGTAGAGGCCGCCGACGAGAAGCAGGAATACAACAATCATGGAAATCAACAGCGGCACGCCCGGCGATTCAGGTTTGCCCAGCAACGCCCAGCGAAAACCATCGACGACGCCCACCATCGGGTTGAGCGCATAAAGAACGCGCCACTTCTCCGGCACGATCGAGCTCGGATAAGCCACGGGCGTCGCAAACAGCCAGAACTGGACCAGGAAACTGATCGTGTAGCGGACGTCCCTGTATTGCACATTCAACGCGGAGAGCCACAGACCAACACCGAGCGACGCCAACACCACGAGCAGCACAAGACCGGGCAACACCACGATCTGCCATCCCGGAACGATGCCGTAGTAGAACATCATCGCCAGCAGCAACACGAACGCGATCGCAAAATCAACCACGCCTCCCAGCACCGCTGAAATCGGCACCACAAGTCGCGGAAAATAGACTTTGGTGATCAGATTCTGACTACCGACGAGGCTATTGCTCGCCTGCGTCAATGAATTCGCAAAGAGTTGCCACGGAAGCAGCCCGCAGAAAGCGAAGACGGGATAAGGAATTCCATCGGAAGGCACGCCGGCGAGTTTGCCGAAAAACAAACTGAACACCAGCATCATGAACAGTGGTTGAATTACCGCCCACGCCGCGCCGAGCACGGTCTGCTTGTAACGTACCTTGATGTCGCGCCAGGTGAGGAAATAGAGCAGCTCGCGATACTCCCAGAGCTCGCGCAACCCGATCGCCGGCCACGCCGAAGGCGGATCAATGCGAGCCACGGATAACACGGATGAAAAGACCGGATTTGGCACGGATTGATCTGTGTTCATCCTGCTTTTTAAATCCGTATTATCAGTGGTAGTAACTCTGGTAGTAGTAATAGTCGTGAGATTGCAGGTTCACGTTGTTCAGCACCACGCCGAAGATCTTCGCACCGACGTCGTTCAACAACTGCTTCGAGCGGCGCACGATGTGGC
>JAICQI010000883.1 GCA_025937955.1 Pyrinomonadaceae bacterium | reverse complement strand
CTCGACAAACTTCTTCCGGTTCTCATCATTGACGGCGACCGTCAACGTGACCACGTCTTCGAAATAAGGTTTCGCGGGGATGTCTTTCAACACTGCGGCGTAGCGTTGCAGGATCTGTTTGCGGCTTATCCCTTGATTACTCCCACCGGGCTGAGGATTCCACTCACTCAAGAAACGCGGGTGATATTCCATGAGCCACACACCAAAGCTGGAATCTATCGGGAAATTTTTCTGCTCACCGGTATAGAACCACGGAACTTGTTTCCCTTTGTATTGTCTGGTGATGGTTGTCTGGTCCAATGGGAAACTGGATGATAACTCTTTACCGACTGCTTGCAGTTCGCCCGCCTGATCAACTCCAAAGGCAATACCACTGAAGCCAACTTGACGCGAGGTATCACTGGATACATCAAAGAACTCGAAATACGTATTCGTGCCATAGAAGTACAGGCCCGTATACGTTCTGTCGGTCCGGACTGTCGTCCGTTGCTCCGTCACAGCAAACTCTCTGCGCAGAAACGGGCTCTGCTCGATGTCCTTGTAGGTAGCGGAATCGACCACGACGTAAAAGTGATTCAGGAAGACCGAGGGGAGTTTCGAGTTTGCGTGGTTCGAGGTCAACATAACGAGCAGAACGATCCCGAGTGTTGCAATTATCTTCATGCTTTCTTTTAGACTCGTAACGAGCCACGGAACGCCCTGGCGCCATAATAAGAGTCGGCGCCGTTGTGATACAAAAAGACATGGTCGTAACGGCGATCGCAAAAGAGCGCGCCACCGAGTTTTCTAATCTCAGGAGGTGTTTTCACCCAGCTCGACGTTTTCAAATCGAAATTTCCGAGTTTCTGCAGCTCGCGATATTGTTCTTCCGTTAAAAGCTCGATGCCCATGGCGGCAGCCATGTTAATAGCACTATCTTTTGGTTTATGTTCCTTCCTTGCCTCCAGTGCTTCACGATCGTAACAAACACTTCTACGACCTTTAGGACTCTCCGCTGAACAATCATAGAAAATGTACTCGCCCGATTTCTTATCATGACCAACAACATCCGGTTCACCGCCAGTTGTTTCCATTTCATTGAGTGATCGCAGTTTTTTAGGATTAGCTTCCAGCTTTGCTTGTACTTTGGACCATTCAAGACCTTTATGGCGGTTCATGTTTTTCTCGAAACGTGCTTTCAACGTTTTGAGTAGTTCTTCATGTTCTTTTACTTTCATGTCTTGCCTCTCTGGTCTGTTCAATTGGCCTTCATTGCGAGCCATATAGGAACAGAAATAGAACCAATGCCGCAATGCCGGCTAGTGACTGCCAACGCGGCAGTGAGACTAGTATCGCTACGGCTAAAATGACAAGACTGTAATTTCGCCAATGGAATATCCAGGCTGGCGGTCGCCTCGGCGCATCCATCGGCCAGGGCATACAACAATACTTAGGAGAAAGGATTTGCTGGTGTGCGATAAACATGCTGAGGAAAGCAAGTATGACGGCCCAGGCCGCCACTGTCCGAATCCTATTAAACCAAAGGCGAGATTTTGATTCGGGTTTAGCCATTACGAGGCAGACATTAGAGAGCCTTCGAACGCCCGCGCCAGTCCTCAACGGTCAGTGCCCAACGTTCGTGATCACGCCAGCGGCCGGCAATCTTCAGATAACGCGGCGAGAGCCCTTCACAACGGAAGCCGAGTCGCTGCACAAGAGCACGCGACGCTTCATTGCCTGGCTGGATGTTCGCCTCTACACGATGAAGGCGGAGGCTGCCGAAAACCCAGCGCAACGCCAGTGCAAGACCCTCGGTCATGTATCCATGGCCCACATGCGGGACAAAAGCGTAGTAGCCGAGGTACGCGCTGTGAAATGATCCGCGCACGATCTCGTTGACATTGATGACACCGACCAGTTCCCCGGATGTCCGGACAACGACGAATCGCCCATCGTGGGTAGGCGTCGCCAGGCGCTCAATATAGGCGTCATAAGCGGCAGATGTGCAGGGAGGCGGCGTCCATCGACGCAGGAAGGACTGACTGCGGCGAGCAGCTTCCAGGAATTCGAACTCATCCTGCGCTGATGGTTTCTTCAGTTGCACTCGCATCATGAGTAGGAGATAGGCACGAGCTCGGCTTTGCCTAAAAAGTCGGAGATTGCCTCTTGGATCGGGTCAGTACCGCAACGCGGTAGCGTCGGGTCGGACGTGGTAGTGCAAACACCTAACAACTTTCATCCGCCCCTGCTGGCCCCGCCGCTCCCGCGTTGCGGTACTGACCCGATCCAAGTGCGTCTCATGACTCTGAGGCAAAGCACACGAGATCACAAGGTACTCTTCCACGGCGTGGGTTCGCTTCTCTGCACGCCGAGCCGCTCCGCGACAAGATCCACCCATTCGAGCAGGCGCTTACGCTCAATCGGAATCTCCGCAAACAGGTCGTTCAGATTACTGAGGCCGGCGGCTTCGATCAAACGTTTTTCATTGCATACCCATTG
>JAICQI010000548.1 GCA_025937955.1 Pyrinomonadaceae bacterium | reverse complement strand
CCGCCCGTGGCGCATAGGAATACGGGCGGCCACGGAGTGCCGCCCCTACAAAGGTTTAGCACGAAGTTTGATTGTAGTCGTGAGGTTTACCATGAGAGTTAGTTACTTCTTAACATTCGTTCTTCTTTTGGTCTTTTGCGTTTCGGCTCCGGCGGCTTTCGGGCAGGGGGTGAGGAGTGGGCCAGATGCGTCGACGCTTCGCGATCCGGATCTGGAGCGCGACTCTCTTCACAATCTCGAAGTCGCAAGGAACTACTTTAAATTGAAGAAAGCTTATGTTGCTGCTTTGAAACGCTGCGAAGAGATCATTGCCGGCAATCCGAACTTCGCCAAGATTGAAGAAGTGCTGCTGATGGCGGGCCAGAGCAGTCTGTGGCTCTCGCAGAACAAGGGCAAGCAGAATCCGAATCTGTATGTGAGTTTCGATGGGGGTGAGAAAAAGACGCTCACCTCGGAACAGTTTCGCGAGATGGGAATCGGCTATCTCAAGAAGCTCGTCAACGACTATCCGGATAGCCCATTCGCAAAACAAGCACATGAAGAGTTGAGCACACTGGGCACCGCCCCCAAACAACCGTAGACAGGATCAATTTCAAACACATGTCCCTTCTAGTTGTCGGATCAGTTGCTTATGACACCGTCGAAACCCCTTTCGGTAAATGTGACAAGATGCTCGGCGGCTCAGCCTCGCACTTCTCCATCTCCGCGAGCTTCTTTACCAACGTCAGCATAGTCGGCGTGGTCGGCGGCGATTTCACAGAGCAGGAAGTCTTTGACAGCCGCAGTATCGGCACAAACGACCTCGAAAGAATCGCAGACGGCAAGACGTTTCGTTGGGGCGGTCGTTATGAATACGATCTGAACGTCGCGCACACACTTTTTACCGACTTGAACGTCTTCGCAGACTTTCAACCGAAGCTTTCTGACGAATCCAAACGTTCGCGACTGCTGTTCTTAGGCAACATTCAACCCGACCTTCAGCGCGGCGTCAGAGAGCAGATGCCCGACGCAGAGCTCGTCGCGCTGGACACGATGAACCTCTGGATCGAACATACACGCGACTCCCTCGTGCGCACGATCAAAGGCGTCGACGTAGTGATCATCAACGACGCCGAAGCGAGACAGCTCACGGGCATTCCCAATCTGATCAAAGCCGCGCGCGAGCTACTCAGTTGGGGGCCCAAAGCATTGATCATAAAACGCGGCGAATATGGTGCGGCTTTGTTTACGCACGAAAGTTATTTCGCGATTCCCGCTTACCCGCTGGAATCGGTGTTCGATCCGACCGGCGCCGGTGACACGTTTGCCGGAGGTTTCATGGGCTACCTCGCGAGCCAGGAAAAGCTCGACGAGAGCGCGATGAGACGGGCAATGATCTTTGGTTCGGTGATGGCTTCGTTTAATGTAGAAGAGTTTGGCACCGATCGCGTCAGGCGTCTCACACATGCGGAGATCAACGATCGTTTTCGAGCCTTCAAACGCATGACACATTTTGATGAGATTCCGTTTGAGGTGAAATGAACTTGGTCTTGGGTCTTTGTACTTTGTCAGTAATTGATTGACGCCCCAAAGACCAAAGACCAAAGACCAATTGATTGGAGACCAAGTATGTTCTGCCCTGTTTGTGAAGCTGAATACGAGCCGGGGATCACCCAGTGCCCCGACGACAACACGCCACTGGTTGACCGATTGACTCCGGAGACTACCGGCGACGTTAGCGAAGCTGAGTTTGTGCCGCTTCATAGACTGGGTTCACCGGCGGAAGCCGAGATGGTGAACGACATACTCAGGAAAAACGGGGTCCGCTCGGTGGTAAAGTCTGGTGGCGCGGATGCGTTTTCGCCGCTGTTATCGGCGACTTCGGAAGGTGCTGTGATTCTCGTGGATGAACGTGACGCCGATCGCGCGATGGAAGTTTACAATGCGTTCTTCGGTAGCGATACGACGCCGCTCACCGGTGGACCAGCTGGAGATGAAGACGATCTAGAGCGTGATGAAGAGTAATTCCAATGACCAACGATGCAATTGTAGTTTTCATGACGGCGGCCAACGGCGAAGAGGCCACGCGGCTCGCTGACATGCTGGTTGGCGCACACCTCGCCGCGTGCGTTCAGATACTGCCGGAGATGGAGTCGGTTTATCGCTGGCAGGGAAAGATCGAGCGCCAGTCGGAAGTGCTTTTACTCGTCAAAACAACGAGAGCAAAGTTCGATGAGCTGGAGCGGGAAGTGCGCGCGCTGCACAGCTACGACACACCGGAGATTATCGCTGTTCCTGTGATTACGGGTTCGGCGCCCTACCTCGATTGGTTGGATAAAGCCACAGATCCGCGCAAAACTACGTAGCAATTCTGATGTCGTTGGAGACATGATCCAACTCGGTGAGCGAGTTCTGACTGCGGGTCACGATCTCAACCACTTCGGCGGGCGAATCAGTTATGTGAAACATCGCCATATCGTGCTCCGAGATCTTCCCGCCGGGCAGGACCACGTCGCGCAGCCACTGCAGCATTCCGCTCCAATAACTAGTGCCAAAAAGCACGATCGGGAAGTTTCGGATCTTTCTCGTCTGGATCAACGTCAGCGCTTCAAACAACTCGTCAAACGTTCCGAATCCTCCCGGGAAGATCACGAACGCGAGGCTGTACTTCACAAACATCATCTTGCGTACGAAGAAGTATTTGAACGTCAGGCTGAGAGTTTGATAGGCGTTTGCTCTTTGTTCGAACGGTAATTCGATGTTGCAGCCGATAGAGAGCCCGCCAGCTTCGAACGCGCCGCGATTGGCGGCTTCCATGATGCCTGGACCACCGCCGGTGATCACCGCGAAACCCTGCGCGGCCAGCAATGCCGCGGTTTCCTGCGCGGCGTGATAATCCGGGTCGTCAGGTCTGGTGCGTGCCGAGCCGAAGATCGCGATGCCGCGACTCAGCGTCGCGAGTTCATCGAAACCTTCGACAAACTCGCCCATGATCCGGAACACGCGCCACGGATCGGTATGCTTAAACTCATCCGGACGAGGACTCTCGAGCAGTTGCTCGTCCTGTGTCGTTCCCGGCAACTGCTGCCCGTGTGGGTTTTCGTCCTTTTTCATTAAATGCCCATGATGTTGTAGCCGCAGTCGACGTAGATTACCTCGCCGGTAATGCCGGACGACATTGCGCTACAGAGGAACACGGCTGTGTTTCCGACCTCGCGTGCTTCGACGTTGCGACCGAGCGGTGCTCGTTCCGCGTGATGTTTCAACATGGTGCTGAAGTCGGCAACGCCACGCGCGGACAGCGTTTGAATTGGACCAGCGCTGATCGCGTTGATGCGGATGTTTTTCGGTCCGAGATCCTTCGCGAGATAACGTGTGCTTGCTTCGAGTGCCGCTTTTGCCACCCCCATCACGTTGTAACCGGCGACGACTTTCTCAGCGCCGTAATACGACATGGAAACGATGCTGCCGCCTTCGGTCATCAATGGTGCGGCGGCGCGTGCCAGTTGTGGCAGTGAGTAAGCACTGATCTCGAGCGCTGTGAGAAAAGCTTCGCGAGACGTGTCGAGGTATTGGCCGCCAAGCGCTTCACGCGGTGCGAAGGCGATGCTGTGAATCAGGAAATCGAGCCGGCCAAACTTCGCGCCCAGTTGGCGGAAGGCTTCGTCGACTTCTTCCTGCTTGGTTACGTCGCAGGATAGGAGCAACGAGCCGGGCATTGCGTCGCCGGTCAGACTCTCGACGTTTTCCTTGAGGCGCTCGCCCTGGTAGGTGAAAGCAAGGTTTGCGCCTGCCTCGTGCAGGGCCTGAGCAGTGGCCCAGGCGATGGAGCGCTTGTTCGCGACTCCGAAGATGATTCCATTCTTATTTTTCAGCATGAAGGTTTTTTTATAGGTCCTATAGGTCATATAGGACCTATTCAGTTTAAGCGGCTGCACTTTCAGGTGCAGTCATGAGAGCTTTGTACTCGCCACTTTCCACCCATTGCAAGATCTCCGACACGCGCCAGACCGGGAACGGGTGGCTCAATCCGGAATTGATCACATCGGCCCAGAAACGATCCAGCGCCTTTTCGTCGTAGTTCTTCTGGAAGTCGCGCGCCTGAGCGAGAAACTGATCGTAATCGACGCGAGAAGCAAAGGTGCCGCCGCTCAACTTCATCATCGTGCGGCCGATGACGTTTGCGTCCTGGGTAACGAGAAGCGCGGCGCGATCGCAAGACAACTCGGCGCGCCTGGCCCACGCGAGCAGTGCCGCGCGCATGCTCATCGTGAGTATTTCCTTGACGATAAAAGTCAGCGGCGACGCGAGCACGGCGCTCTTCGCCAGAAACTCGATCAAGCGAGCCGCGGTCAGGTAGAGAACGTGTTCGGCGTGAATGTGGCCCACTTCGTGTGCGATGACTGCCAGCGCTTCTTCGTCGTTCAATCTTTCGATTAGTTGTGAATAGAGCACTATTACCGGGCGTTCGACGCCTCCGGTGAAAGCGTTGACCACTGGATTCTGTTGCACGAACAACTCCGGCATGTCGACGCCGAGAGTAGTGCAGGCGATCTGGAGCTTAGCGTAGAGGTCAGGGCACTGCGTCGGCGTAACTTTCACCGCACTGGCAGTGAAGATGACGCGTATGGCTGATTCGCCCGTGACTGCGAGT
>JAICQI010000819.1 GCA_025937955.1 Pyrinomonadaceae bacterium | reverse complement strand
CGAATCGTACGCCGAATGGTAAACGCCGTAGTCTCCGTTGAAGCCCATGTCGGTTGAGGCCACGCCGAGGTGTTGCAGAAACGGCGTGTAGTCAGAGCCCGAACCGAGTGCACCGATGCGCGCTTCGCCGGTGTTCTCGCCCTCGGGACGGTTTTCACGCGCGCGATCCTGCCACTGTTGATAGACGCTTTTGCCTGTCTTCGGATCTTTCACGTCGCGCGTCGCAGCGCGCATGAGTTTCCAGAGCGACGGCACTGACGACGCACCGAAGTGCACGCCTGAAACAGCCGCATCGAGATTCAGATAAGCGACCGCTTTCGTTCTCAGCTCCGCAGCGAGTTCTTCCGCCCATTCGACGGAACCGACGAGTCCATACTCCTCCGCGTCCCAACTGCAAAAAACAATCGTGCGTCGTGGTTTCCAACCCTGTTTTAGTAATTCTCCAAACCCACGCGCCACTTCCAACATCGCCGACGAGCCGCTGTTTGGATCGACTGCGCCGAACACCCATGCGTCGCGATGGTTACCGAGTATCACCCAACGATCCTTCTCCTCGTTTCCCTCAATGCGCGCGACGACGTTCCAGATCTTGCGGATCTTGTAGTCCATATCCGTCTTCAAACGAAGCTTGACGTCGTTGGTGCCGCCGACGTGATAAGCAAACGGCAGCCCTCCCTGAAAGCCACGTGGGCGCACCGGTCCTTTCAATTGTGACAGGATCGTTCTCGCTACGTCGTAAGCAATCGGTTGCACCGGGATGCGCGTGAGATCCGTTGCTTCTTCCGGTTTCAAGCGCGGCTCGCCGGGAATCGATGGCCGGCCCGGCGTTAAAGGATCGCCGGGATAATCAAACAGATACTGGACCGAGCCGCGCTGGCCGGAAGAGACCGGGCGCCATGGTCCTTTCGGGAAAACGTCGCCTTGCATATAGCCATCGTCTTCCGGATCGGAGTAGATGACACAGCCGATGGCGCCGTTATCTTCTGCGACCTTTGCTTTTACGCCGCGAAACGAATTGCCATAACGCACGATCACAATCTTACCTTTGACGTCGACTCCTACTTTCTTGAGTTCGTCGTAGTCGTTGGGCAAGCCGTAGTTTGCGTAGACCACTGGTGCCGTTACATCGCCACTCGCGGCGTAGCCATTGAAGAGTGGCGTGATCTTCGGATGCGACGAAGAGGGATCGCCCGGCACGGCGGCTTCGTGAATGTTTAGTTTCTGGCGTCGAGTTGTGATCAATTCGATGATGCTGGGCGTATTAGGATAGTTGAGCCAGACATCGTATTCCTTCAGCTCGGCTGAAAGTCCATAACTGCGTAGCTGATCGCGAACGTAGATGGCGGTGTCGTAGTCTTCTTTTGTGCCGGCGATGTGCGGCTCGCGAGTGAGTATTCGCAAATGTTCGCGCGCCGATTTCGGATTCGGAACGGCGCGGAACTGTTCTTCCCAGCGGCGCTGTTCTGTGGCCCGCGCGGGACTGAAACCGTCGATTGCGTTTTGGGAAAGTGCGAGAGGCGAGGCCAGCGAGAGTGCGACAAGCAGAGCGAGAATCAGTATAGTTTTCATGTTTTCGTGTTTACGGGCGTTCCAAATCCGCATTGAAAGGAAGTTTGACTAGATGGATAGCAGATATTATCCCGGCGTTGAAGCCGACATTCCTCAGTTGCATGCGGAGCTGCGCAATGTTTTTGACAGCGATTATGAAGTGCAGGCGTTCCAGGTTTCGACAACGAGTGTCATTCAGGCACGAAAGTCGAGCACGTTAAGAGATCTGACCGGACTCTCTTCAGCGCTCACCATAAAGGTCACGCCAGAATCCAGCGGCACGCGCGTGGAGATCGGAATGCAGAAGTGGTTCGACAAAGCGGCCGTGGCTGCTGTCGGCGCCATGGCCTTTCCACCGTTGCTTGCACTCGCGGCACTCGGCGCCTACTGGCAATACAAAATAACGGAAGACGCCTGGAAGATAATCGAAGAACACATCGCGCGCAAAGCAGGCGGGTACGTGCCACCGCTGCCGGGTCGCTGCGGGACGTGTGGCGCGGCGAACGTCGCGGGCGCTGATTTCTGTTCGGCGTGCGGCGCGAATTTGAAAGTGGGAAGGAACTGCCCGAACTGCGGGATGCCGCAAAAAGATATGTCAGCGCGCTTCTGCAATCGCTGCGGTACGGCGCTGAGTAGTTAGTCATTAGCCACAAAAAGGCACATAAAGCACAAAATGAGTTATGAAGGCATTTCTTCTTTGTGCTGTATGTGCCTTTTTGTGGCTATCTTCTTTTCAATCGTGGCGGAGGGCGCGAACGGGATCGATGCGCGCCGCGCGTGATGCTGGGTAGAGCGCCGCAAGAATCGAGACGATCAGCGCGAACAGGATTGCGCCCATCCAGAGGTAAGGTGGCAGGTCGAAGAAGTCGATGAATGACGCGCCTTGGGGTTTGAGTATGAATCGATAGGCGAGACGATTCGCGAGGCCGTCGATGCCCCACGCCAGCAGCACGCCAATCACTCCGCCAACCACACCAATCACCGCAGCTTCAACAAAGAAGATCAACTTGATCTCGCGATCTTCAGCGCCGATTGCTTTCATGATCCCGATCTCGCGCGTGCGCTCGAGGATCGACATGATCATTGTGTTCGCGATACCGAAAGACGCAACCAGTAAAGAGATCCCACCGAGTAAACCAAGCACCGAGTCGATGATCAGAAATACAGTTCGGATTTGATCGAGCTCGTCGACAATCGAGAAACTGCCGAATCCAAGCTCAGTGAGCTTCTCTCGTACCTTCGTAAGCTCGACGGGATCCGTGACGCGCACAACTGCTGAGTCGTAACCTTCCGTCTG
>JAICQI010000262.1 GCA_025937955.1 Pyrinomonadaceae bacterium | reverse complement strand
GAAGTCCGCTATACGGGCCTGCTGCACCGTCCCGGCAACTTGTTTGACCTGGCGATGTTTGATTCCGACGAGAATGCGATCGTCGATTTCAAATACGCAGCTTCCGAGAAACTTACATGGTGGTTCGATCACCATGAATCCGCCTTCTTAACTCCTGAAGACGAAGCCCACTTCCGCGCCGACACCTCAGGCCGGAAGTTTCTCGATCCTGACAGGAAATCGTGTACGGAGTTTATCGCCGACGTCGCCCACGAACGTTTTGGCTTTAACGCCGAGCCAATCCAGTCGCTGGTCCACTGGGCCCACGTTATCGACGGCGCGCTTTACGAGTCGCCGGCGCAATGCGTCGAGTTGAAAGAACCTGCGTTGCAACTGATGCAGGTCATCGAAGCAGATCCCGACGATGCCTTCATCGAACAGATCATCCGGGATCTCACGACCAAGTCGCTCGAGGAAGTCGCAACAAGCGCGGAAGTGCAGCGTCGCTTTCAACCAATACTGCGGCAACACCTGGAGACGCTTGAAACGGTCAGACGCAAAGCGAGGAGCGCTGACGGCGTGGTTCAGTTCGATCTGATTGACGAAGGTTACGAAGGCTTCAACAAGTTCATCCCCTACTACCTGCATCCTGAAACCACTTACTCGGTAGCGCTGACGCGCGGTCCGCAGCGCACGAAGATTTCGGTGGGCTCGAATCCGTGGGCGCCGGTGCCGCGAACACACAACATCGCGAAGATCTGCGAACGATACGGCGGCGGCGGCCATGCCGTAGTCGGCGCAGTTTCATTCAAGCCGGAAGAAGTCGAAGAGGCACGTGCAGCCGTGAAAGAGATCGTGGCTGAACTTTCGATGAGGTAAAATCCTTGTCCACAGATTACGGAAATTTTCGCAGATTTTGTTTTCTTATCTGTGTAATCTATGCCATCTGCGGATCATCGTTTGCCCAGTCGTCCACTCCTCCTAAAAGAAAAAAGATCAAAGACTTTGGGTCGAGTCTTAAACGGCTGAAGTGGGATCCCGAGAAAAACAGGGCCGTTGAAGTAAAAGGCCCAGGCTCAGAACTCGAAGATGGCGACGTCATTCGGATCGATACGTCGCTCGTCAGTGGTGAGCTGCTGGTGCTTGACGAGCGCGGCAACAACGTCTCCGGCCTGACAGCAGAAGATTTTTCGATTTCTGAGGACGGCGCGCACCAAACCGTCAGCCACTTCCTCAAAGGCAACAACGTCGACGTCCCGCGCTCGATCGTCCTGATCATTGACTACAGCGGCAGCCAGTATCGTTATCTGAAAAAAAGCGTCAAGGCGGCGAAGGTCCTGGTCGATAAGCTTGGACCAAAAGACCTGATGGCGATCGTCACCGACGACGTCGAGTTGGTCGTCGATTTCACCTCAGACAAAAAGAAGCTCAAAAACAAACTCGATTCGCTGGTCCAGATAACAGGGGTAGATTCAGTGTTTTCCAGCGGTACTGAGCGCCTTGGCCGTAGCAAGCAATATAGCGCGCTGATGGCAACGTTGAACGAAGCATTCACCGAGGAAGACATTCGGCCGATCATAATTTTTCAAACTGACGGTGATGAAGCTTTCTTCCTGCGGAATTCCCCTGGATCATTAACTTTCCCGAAAGCCTTTAAAGGACGTCTCCGGCGAAAAATAGAGAAGGAAATAGCTCAGTTTAGTCTTGACGATTTGTATCGGGCTGTTGAGAGAGCGCGCGCCACTGTGTACACCGTCATTCCGGGGGTCAAGCCTTTGGAGTCGCGGTCGGACGAAGACCCGGACGACACGCGGTCTGCACTGGCTGGCGTCGCACCGTTAAGCGGCGGCTGGACAGAGCTCTTAGAAACACCCGACCAGGCCGATGCCATCTACGGGCGGATTTTTTCCGACATAAATCAGCGATACATTATCGGCTACTATCCGACGAACAAAGAGCAGGACGGAAAGCGAAGGAAGATCGATTTTAGCGTGAAGGGACATCCGGAGTATCAGATTTATGGGCGCAGATCGTATTTCGCACCTGGGCCGTAAGAATTCTTCACATCACCGAACCACAAAGCCGCGAAAATTCTTATTGAATACGATTTTGTGTTTTAGTGTCTTTGTGGTTGGGAATGTTTACGGGGCCACGCTGCCCGCCGGGTTTACTGAGACGTCAGTCTCAGGCCTCTCCAATCCCACTGCAATGGAGATCGCTCCCGATGGCCGCATTTTTGTATGCCAACAAGGTGGCAGCCTGCGCGTCATCAAGAATGGCGCGCTGTTGTCTACGCCTTTTGTTACGTTGAATGTCGACGCGGATGGTGAGCGCGGACTGCTCGGCGTCGCTCTCGATCCAAACTTCGCCAGCAACAATTTCATTTACGTTTATTACACCGTCTTGTCGAGTCCACGACACAATCGCGTCAGTCGCTTCACTGCGAACGGCGACGTCGCCGTGCCGGGCAGTGAAACGATCATTCTCGAGCTCGACAATCTCACCGGAGCCACAAACCACAACGGCGGCGCGATCCACTTCGGACCTGACGGCAAGTTGTATATCGCAGTCGGCGAGAATGCCACGGTTTCAAACGCGCAGACGCTGAGCAACATGCTTGGAAAAATTTTGCGCATCAATTCTAACGGCACCATTCCCAACGACAATCCGTTTTTCAACCAGGCCACTGGAAACAATCGATCGATCTGGGCGCTGGGATTGCGCAATCCGTTTACCTTCACGTTTCAACCGGGAACGGGCCGGATGATCATCAACGACGTCGGGCAAAATACGTGGGAAGAGATCAACGACGGCATTGCGGGTTCTAATTATGGTTGGCCCGCGTGTGAAGGCGTTTGCAATCCACCGAATTCCAATTTCCGCGATCCGATTTTTGCGTACATGAACGACTCCTCGACCTGCGCGATCGCGGGTGGAGCCTTTTACAACCCGGCCACTGGTCAGTTTCCGCAAAGCTTTGTTGGTAAATATTTCTTTGCAGATCTGTGCGGCGGTTGGATTCGCGTGTTTGATCCTGCGAGTGGAACGGCGAGCGATTTTGCGACTGGAATCTCAAACCCTGTCGATCTGAAGGTTGACGCGGATGGAAGTCTTTACTACCTGGCGCGAGGAGCGGGCGCGGTGTTCCGCGTTCAATTTGCGGGACCGATGCTGGTAACTGAAACCGGTTCAGATATTGCTATCGCGCTTGATTCATTCACGATGCTCAGGGATCCGTTCTCACTCTCGAATCCTTTCAACTTCAGTTCCGACAAGCGAACGCAGCTGATGCTGTTTGGGGTGAACATGGATCTGCTGCCGGGTGAGAATAGTTCGGAGGTAAAGGCGGAAGCTGAAGACGCGGCGATGAACGTTTATAGGTTGACAGTGGAGTTCGTCGGGAAAGTGCCGGGCCTTGATCAGTTTACACAGATCGTGGTCAAGCTGCCTGACAACACACCGTCGAACCAGTCACTCTTCGTGAGCGCGACGCTACGTGGAGTGACGACTAACAAAGTCAGGATCAGGATGAATTAAGATTAGGCGGCAGATTTACGCAAATAAACGCAGATCTGCGTTTTATCCGCGTGAATCTGCGGCTTGAATTCCGAGGCGTTTGATTTTGCAGTTGAGCGTCGTAACTTTCACACCCAGCAGTTTTGCCGCGCGTCGCTGATTACCGCCCGTACGCTGGAGTGCGTGGCGAATGAGTTCGCTCTCGTATCGCTGCACCTCTTCCTGTAGCCCGAGTGGCTGGCCATTCCGCGGTTCTTCACGGCTTGCGAGCGATTCCACTTCACGTAACAGCATTAGCGCCGCTTCCCTCAGACTATCGAGATTGTGAATAGAGCTGCTCATTACATTTAGTCCTTGCTCAAGAGTTCTCTGAAGAACGCCACTGCGCGTTCGTCGCCGGTTTGTCCAAGCACCTGAATCGCTACCTTGCGCACCGCCATCTTCGGGTGATTGCGCGCGGTGCGAATCAGGATCGGTACCGCTTCATCCTTCGCGCGACGCCCAATCGCAATCACGGCCTGCTTCTGAAGCTCAACTTCGACGTCGCTGTCGACGGTGCTGGTCAGCGCACCCAAACTTTTCTGTCCCGCGATCTTGCCGAGATTGGCGATCGCACTCTTCCGCAGTTCGAGATCCTTTTCGCTTTCCGCGATGCGAATCAGATAAGTTGCAGCCGCGTCGCTGTTGTCGTTACGCGCGATGCCGCTGAGAGCACGGCGCTTCAGATCGCGCGTGGTCATGGTTTCAAAAAGATTCTGAAGCAACGGCAGCACGCCAGCGGAACGGCTCATCGCCAGGGCTGACATTGCGCCATTCCGAGCCTCGCTGCTCTCCTGGTTGTTACGAACGATCTCTGTAAACAGCGTGTTCTTTGCCTGCGTCTCGGGCGTGTTTCCGAGCCAGTAGATTGCGCGGGAGCGCATCGGTTCCGCGATGGGCCGCCGGATCATCTCGGTAAGTATCGAATCCACGCGCGCGTCGTCGTGCAAAGCAATCGCGAAGACCGCTCGTTCGGCCAGTCGATTAATCTCGGGCGCGGGTGAATCGACGATCGACTTGAGGTAGTTCAGACTCTCTTCGTTCGGAACGCGGCCTGCCCAGTAGACCGGATAGTTACTGAACTCACGACTGCGACGAAGATTGTAAACTTCGGCTCGAATAGCCGAGTCGCGCTGCGCGTCGAAGAGTAGGAACACGCCCAGCTCGCGCGTCTCGTGGCGCGGATCGAATATCATCGAAGTTCCATCCATCGACATGTAAATGCCTCCGGCACTATCGACGACCTCAAAATCGACACCCACGCCCGGCCTAACCTCAAACTGGTAGCCCACCCAAAAGCGCCCGTTAGGCACATTGGCCTTTCCTTTGATGATGGCGTTCTCGATCTTGGCCTTGAGATTCGCGCCTTCGACCGGCGTGAAACTTTTCGTCTGGGCCGCCACCGTCCCGCACAAAAACAACACGATGGCTATGGCTGATTTGTTCCGTAATATCACCATGTTGATCCTTATTGCTGCTTCAGCAGTTCCTCGAGAAACTTCAGCACTTCCGGATCCTTGCTCCGGCTCAACCAGCCAATCGCGCGCTTGCGACGCTCCATCGGGGCCTGCGGGCTGCGCGCGATTTCGATCAGCTTGCGGATCACGCGCTGGTCATTCATTCTGCTGCTGTTGGTGCCGAACCCGATGCCTTGCCCTGTTCCTGCCCCCGCTCCCGCTGCCGCCCCAGCCTCTAACACCGCTTGGGCATCAACAAAGTTTCCAACATAGAAAGCAGTGCCATAACCAAGCGAGTTGATGATCTGGTCCTTCAACACTTCATTCTTCTCCGTGTCGTAAAGACTGAGCAGAAACTCCACTGCCTTGTCTCCACCACGTCGCGAGATGGCGCTGATGGCTGCTTTCCGCAACTCGAGGTTGTCAGAGCTGCGCGCGATCTCGAAAAGCCTGTTACCCGCCCGCTCGCTCTTGCGATTACCAAATCCGGAAATCACAGCCTTGCGAATTTCGAGACTCTGGTCCGCATCGTAAATCCGGAACAACGTGTCGACCGCGGGTTCACCCGGGCGGATGGAGATGTTTGCGATCGCGATCTTTCTTACCGACGTCATCTTGCCGCTGATAGCAATATCGCCGAGCACTGCGACCGCTCGCTCGCCCGTGTGCTTACTCAACGCGTAGAGCGATGCTTCGACAATTCCCTGGTCCTGCGAGTTGAGTGCAAACTCGCGCAGCGCATCGACGACACTGTCGTCGTTAGTAGCACCCAGTGCCGAGATGGCCCGAGCGCGCAGTTTCAGATCGGGCTCACTGCGCGCGACGCCGAGAATCACGGGCGTAACTGTTTTGCCGCCGTGGCGGCCGAGCAAGGACAACGCGGCGCCCTTGCAACGTACTGTTTGCGTCGAGCCGGGCTTGAGCCATTCGGTCGCCGCCATGATGCCGCGTTGCACATCAGTCTGAAACAGTGCCTGCAGCACGACAATCTTGAATTCACACGGATCGTTGTCATCGGCTGAGTCGTTGGAACCGACGCTCATTACCCACTGTTCTGGTGCTATAGCTTGCACGCCTTGCACCCCTTGCGGCGGCGCGGGCACCGGTGTGACCGCAACCGGCGAGACAAGAGCGCCTGGCGCATAAACGACGCGAGCTTCGGCCGGCTGAACCGTGATGGCCCTTGCCGTCAAACTCGAAACGAGATCTTCGTAAGCGACAGCGGACGCCGGCATTTGCGCGAGCAGCAGGCGCGCGTCTTCTTTCCAGGTCGTGTTCGGATACTTCTCGAGCAGCTGATCGATGGTCGAGCGACACTGGTCATACCGCGCTAACTTCTGTTGTGTGTAGGCGAGCCAGTAGAGCGCGGCTTCGATGTTTTTCTCATTCGGATACGAAGCGACATACTCGCTGAACTTTTCCTGCGCCTTGGCCCAGTTGCCGTCAGTAATCAGATCGCGCGCGCTGCGAAACACGGTGATGGCGTCGCTCTGCGCGCTGCGATTAGACGAAGCAGTCGCAGGACTGGGTCGTTGTTGACCGAGAGCGGTACTCGCGCCACTCATCGTCGCAAGGAGCACCAACAAAACCACAATTACTTTATTCGGTGTAAGGTTCTTCAACATCTCTTTAGCCTCTTCTCTTTAACGGTTGTTCGTGCCCCGGTCCTGGTAATCTATCAATGCCGCGACGATCTCGGTTTTCTTCACCCGTTCCTTGATTGCGCGCACGTCTTCCGGGCGTGCGCGATCAGGGAGGTTCGCGATGTCGATCAGGAATGGCTCCAGATCGGTAAGCAGTGTCTTCGTTGGAAACTTCGCCTTCATCTCAGCGTCGCGACGCAACACGACGTTTTCGTTCAACAAGCGACGCGAGAGCGCTTTGTCGTAGGTCACATCGATCTCTTCGTCGCTGTCGGAAACGGGTACGTTTCGGATCGAGCGCAACAGGTTCTGCGATCGTTCGACGTGCCTTACGGTGTCTAGATCATCGATATCGAGGTAGCCGGGATTCGAAGATAAGACGTCTGATTGATCGGTAGTGGCGCGATTGATTGCCGGTCTAACTCGGCGCTTTGGTTTCGGATGCGACGCAACGTTTGATCCTGCATCCTGCTCTGGTGTCGTGATCGCCTTCCGAGTTCCAGCTTGGTTCGGGTCAGTACCGTTACGCGGTAGCGTCGGGTCCTTCGGTGTTGTTGCTACGGTGGGTTTCGAGGCTGGTCGCCGCGAGATCACGTAAACAAGGCCAACTGCGATCGCGAGCAACAACACTACGATCGCGCTTGCGACCGGCGTCGCAAAGATCGAAGCGACGCGCCTGTACCAACCATTCCTTGCGCCGTTGTTTTCGGCAACCGTGTGCGCGGCGATCCTGGTCCACAGAAACGGTGGCACTTCAACCTCGCGATCGTAGCGCGCAAACAGCTCCTGTTCCGCAGTCAGCTCCGCGAAGCTCGCCGAGCAATCAGCACACGCGATCAAATGCTCGCCGACCTGCGTTCGATCCGGCGCCGGCAGCTCACCGTCGAGATATTCTTCCAAAAGCTCCAAACAAACTTCACACTTCATAACCGACTCCAGCATAGGGACTGATCCTCTTTCTCATCTCCGCGCGGGCGCGGTGCAAGTCAGTCTTCAACTTTGCCAGCGAGAACCCAGTGATCGCCGCTATCTCTTCGTAACTGCACTGGTGCAGCACCTTGAGCGTGAATACGAGACGCTTGTCTTCG
>JAICQI010000668.1 GCA_025937955.1 Pyrinomonadaceae bacterium | reverse complement strand
TGTTTTCGACAACGCGAGACAGGAAGGACAAACTCGAGAATACGACATCCTATATCGCATCTCAGGCGACACGGGCGGCAGGTTTATCAAAGGCAACAACGACATTGGCCAGGGGCTGGAGCGAATCAACCAGGAGATACAAGCGCGCTACACGCTCGCTTACCGCAGCACGGACCAAAACTTCGATGGCGCGTTTCGCAAAATCAAGATCGAAGTTCGCCGGCCCGACACACAGCTCGTCTCGCGCTCCGGTTACTACGCGATTCCGCTGGAAGAGATTGTGCTCTTGTCGCCCGCAGACAAAAAGCTGCTGGCTAACTTCTCCACTGCTCAGACGAATCCCGGTTTGCCACTCTTCGTTTCGATCAGTCCGTTCAGAACTCGAGAAGGTCTATACACAGTTCCACTGGCGATCGAGTTGCCGCCGTCGGCGGTGAAGTTTGAGCGCAAGGCCGACAAACGCGCGATGCAGTTGGAAGTGCTCGGAGTTTTGAAAACCGCTAACGACCGCATTCTTTCGCGGCTCGGTGGAAACTTTGACGTGAACCTCAGCGCCGGCGATTACGAGTCGATGCTCAACAACAACATCTTCTATCGACAGGATCTGCAACTCGCGCCGGGCGAGTACACGATCGATCTGATCGTGAGAGACAAGCAGTCGGGAAAGATAACCGCGCGCCGCGAGCAGTTGATGTTGCCGGAGCCGGATTCGGAATTTGCCGCGACGCCGGTGGTGCTCAGTCGTTACGTCGAACCCGCGAGCCAGTTACCGCCGCATCCAGCGGACTTTCCGGACGTGTTTGTTCATGGCAAGCAGTTGATTCGTCCTTCCGCGGGCCGGCAGTTCAAGAGCAGCGATAATTTGATCATGTTTCTGGCGGTTTATAACGCGGCGAACAGTAGCGAGACGGGAAAGCCTCTGGTGCGCGTGTCGGTGCGGTTGATGAAAGACGGGCAGCCGGCGACGAAATTTTACGATTATGTGTTGACTGATATTCAGATTCAGCCAGTGCCGCACCTGACGTTCGCCGAGTACTTGCGATTGGCAAATCTTGCGCCCGGTCGTTACCAGGCGATGATCGAAGTTAAGGACATGGTGACGCGGAAGTCGTCAAAGCAGGAGGCGTCGTTCGAGATTATCCAGTAAATCCGTTTTCAATCCGTGTAAATCTGTGGCGCCGATGCTGATCTCCGAACTCGAAACACCCGCAGTAATTGTTGACCTCAACGTGATGGAGCGCAATCTATCGCGCATGGCTGAATACTGCCGCCAGCATCAACTGCTGCTGCGCCCGCATACGAAGTCTCACAAGATTCCTGAGTTGGCAAAACGACAGATCGCGAGCGGCGCCACCGGAATCACTGTGGCGAAACTCGGCGAAGCTGAAGTAATGCTCAACGCCGGCATCACCGACATACTTATCGCGTATCCGATCGTCGGCGAGGAGAAGACGACACATCTTGCGAAACTCGCGGAACAAGCGAGCATCAGTGTCGCACTCGATTCCGAGGAAGCCGCGCGCGGGATCAACAGTGCAGCTACGAGACAGGGCGCAAGGATCGGCGTGCTGATCGAGATGAACGTCGGCTTCGGACGCTGTGGCCTCGGCAACGAAAACGATTTATTGACGCTCGCACAGACAATCACGACCCTGCCGGGACTGGAGTTCCGCGGCTTGATGTTTTTTCCTGGACACTTCGGTGTTGGACCAGAGCAGAGAGCGACTTTACGCATGCAAGTAAACGGGTTTCTTGAAAGATCACTAGAGATATTTGAGCGCGCGGGATTGCCGCTGTCGATCGTGAGTGGAGGGTCAACGCCGACTGCTTACGAAAGCGGTTTGTTTCACGGCGTAAACGAAGTGCGGCCCGGGATGTACATCTTTAACGATCGGAATACAGTGGCGATCGATGCGGCTTCGTTGGAGGATTGTGCGCTGTCGGTGGTCGTTACGGTGGTCAGTACGGCAGTGAGCGGGCGCGCGATTGTCGACGGTGGATCGAAGACTTTCTCGTACGATCGCTATCAGGCGGGTGATGGGCGAGGGTACGGTCTTGTGAAGGAAGATACGGCAGTGGAAGTGGAACGCTTTTCCGAAGAGCACGGGCATTTGAATGTCGAGCGTTCCGAGCGACGCTACCGGGTTGGAGATCGGCTCAGCATCATTCCGAATCACGTTTGCACGACGGTCAACATGCACGATGAAATCTATGGCGTGCGAGGCGATCAGGTGGAAACTGTGTGGCGCGTGGAAGCACGCGGGAAGGTGCGGTGATGCGCTCAAGAATAGGTCCTATAGGACCTATATTTATAATTCTGGCGCTGATAATCCCTGCATCGCCGAGCCCGCAGGCCGCCTACGACCTCGTTATCGTTAACGGCCGCGTCATCGATCCCGAATCAAAAACCGACGCCATCCGCAATCTCGGCATCTCAAACGGCGTCATCCGCGCAATCACCTCAAACAAACTTCAAGGCCGCACGGTGATCGATGCTCGTGGGCTGGTCGTTGCCCCAGGCTTCATCGATCTGCATCAGCACGGCCACGACGAAGAGAACTATCGCTTCAAAGCAATGGACGGAGTGACAACCGCTCTCGAGCTCGAAGTCGGCACGGGTGACATCGACGCCTGGTACGCGCAACGCGAGCGAAAGTCGCTAATCAACTACGGTGTCAGTGCCGGACACCTCGCGGCACGAATGACTGCGATGCACGAGCCAATGAAATTTCTCCCCACTGGAGACGCCGCACGCCGCGCTGCCACCGACGCCGAGATCGACGAAATGAAGCGGCGACTCGAACAAGGATTAAAGCGCGGCGCTGTTGCGGTTGGCTTCGGAATTCAGTACACGCCCAACGCGTCGCGCTGGGAGATCCTCGAGATGTTTCGCGTCGCCGCGCGTTATGGCACGTCGTGTCACGTTCACATGCGACACGCAGGCGTGAAGGAACCCGGCAGCAGCATTCAGGCGTTGGAGGAAGTCATTTCGGCGGCGGCGATCACTGGTGCGCCGTTGCACGTCGTTCACATTCAAAGCACCGGTGGACCAGCAACACCAAAGCTGCTCCAGATGATCTCGGAAGCAAAAGCGCGCAAGCTCGATGTGACTACGGAATGTTATCCCTACATCGCCGGGATGACTGATATAAAGTCAGCGATCTTCGATGAGGGATGGCAGGAAGTTTTTGGTATCGACTACAAAGACTTGCAATGGGCCGCGACTGGCGAGCGCCTGACAAAAGAAACGTTTACCGAGTATCGAAAGACCGGAGGCATGGTAGCGGTATTTTCGATGACGGAAGAGATCGTGTCCGCTGCTATCAAAAGTCCCGTCACGATGATCGCGAGTGACGGCATTCTCGAAAAAGGCAAGGGACATCCGCGAACAGCCGGAACGTATTCACGTGTGTTGGGCAATTATGTGCGCGAGCAGGCCACGCTCTCGTTAGTGGATGCAATAACCAAGATGACTTTAATGCCTGCGCAGCGCCTTGAAAGACGAGTGCCTTCGATGAGGAACAAGGGACGTATTCGCCTCGGCGCTGACGCGGATCTCACCATCTTCGACCCGCAGACGATCATCGATCAATCAACCTTTCAGGAACCGGCCAAATACGCCGCGGGAATCAGGTTTGTGTTAGTGAACGGCGCTCTCATCGTGAAAGATGGTGAACTTCAGTCAAATGTTTATCCCGGTCGCCCAGTCCGCGCTCCCATCAACTCCAACTAGAAGTTTAGTACTCAGAATAGAACAAGTCAGGAAGAGGGGCTTGCCCC
>JAICQI010000473.1 GCA_025937955.1 Pyrinomonadaceae bacterium | reverse complement strand
CGTCGCTTGTTCGTAAGCGTATGCCAACGCAATCAGCCTCGGCTCGCTGAACGCACGACCAGTGAACGTCACGCCAAACGGCGCCGGATTGATCACTGGACCACTCGGCGGCATAAACCCACCGGGCACGACGATGCTTGGGTAACCCGCTTTTGCCGGCGCCCCGGCGCCGCGATTATGCGGAAAGAGTATCGCATCAAAATCGTCATCGGTACCTTGAATGCCGTCTGGTCCATTCAAAACAGCGTCCAGCCCGGTGCGTGTAAGTGCTAAATCCAACGCACGATCCGCGAGGTAGCGCTGCGTGTCCGCACTGCCCGGACTCGTATCGAGTTGATTGGCGGCGAGAAAGATCGCCTGTCCATACTTTAAGGCAATCACAGCATTCGCGTTGTTGAAAGCGATAATGTCACTCAACGAATGCACCGGCGCGTTTGGACGGTTCGCCAGATAGAGATTGAGGTCGTGCTTCTGACCGTACATCAAGACTGTCGAACAGTTTGACGGCGCGGGAAAAGTAACGCAGATACCAAACGCAGAGATAGCGGCCTGATTCGGAATCTCGAGTGGATCGGCAACAAACGCTCCTGCTGCGCGGAGAGCGGCAATCGCGTCGAGCATGATCTGCTCTTGCGCGGGCGTGAAACCAATCCAGTAAGGCACGCGCGGAACGGCAATGCGCGCACCGCGTAGCGCGTGTTTGTCCAAAAACTTCGTGTAGTCAGAACGGCAATTGCCCGGAGTCAAACAGGGCGCTGTTGCCGCGTCATTCGGATCGTGACCCGCAATTTCGCCCAGCAGGATCGCGGCGTCAGTGACAGTGCGCGCGAGTGGACCGGCAGTGTCCTGATCGGCAGTGATTGGCAGTATTCCATGACGACTCACTAATCCGACTGTTGGCTTGATACCGACTACGCCGTTCGACGATCCCGGGCTCAGTATCGATCCTGAAGTCTCAGTGCCGATCGCGACCGCAACGAGATTTGCGGAAACGGCAATCCCGGATCCGGAGCTCGAGCCGCCCGGAGTGAGCACCGGACGACCATCACTCGCCGGCAGTGGTCGTGGATCGTACGCGTTGAAACCATAACCGCCGAGCGAACTGTAACCGGAAGGCATGCCGATGGCGATGAAGTTTGCAAACTCAGTAAGCGTGGCTTTGCCGAGAATGATCGCGCCTGCTTCGCGCAGCTTCTCAGTTATGAACGCATCGTTGGGCGGAATGGAACCGGCGAGCGATACCGATCCGGCTGTGGTCGGCATGTCGGCGGTGTCGATGTTGTCTTTCAGCAGCACCGGAATGCCGAAGAGTGGTCCATGAGCGCGACCGCGTTGTCGATCGCGATCGCGAGCGCGCGCTTCTTCGAGAGCATTTGCGTTGATGTGAATAAACGAGTTGAGCAGTGGCCCCGCGTGGTCGTAGGCGGCGATGCGATTGAGATACATCTGGACCAGTTGTTCGGAAGTAATGAGTCGCGATCGCAAAGCCAACTGCAACTCGGGGACGGAGGCTTCCACGAGTTGGAGGCTGCCAGGTGCGCCAAACGGGCCTTGACCCGTTACCGGCTGTGCGAAAAGAGCGATAGTGACGATCAAAATCAGCGAAAGCTTTTTCATGGCTAACCTCCTTCAATATTATTTGTAGGGGTGGCCCTCCGTGGCCACCCCAGGCTCCCCGACACTGGGGCGGCCACGGAGGGCCGCCCCTACAAAACGTCAGTTACAGCCGTGATCGCAGTCAGTTGTCGGTTCGTTATTTCCGGCCAGTGGTCCAACGCCCTTACGTCCGGGATGCTGCGGAATCGAAATCGCCGCGGTGCCAACGTTGTCGCTGTAGTCGGTCTCCGGCAACTGGTGGCAGAACCCTTGCGGATCGCGGTTCGGGCAAGCTTCGCCCTTCTTCGCAACGAATGGGGGATTCACGGTGATGCGGATGATGTAGTCACCCGGCGGCACGACCGGCTGCCCGTCACCACCATCTAAAACAAAGTATTGTCCAGCAAGCGTGAAGCGATAAGTGTCGGCCCACCCCGCTGTGATGCCCTGATTTCCCGGAAAGCCAATGGCACCGCAGTTGCGGAATTTGCCTGGTCCAGGCGGAACACCACCAATCGGAACTGGATTCGGATCGGTATCAAGCATGCAGAAGCCACGCTTGGCCGCCCGCCAAATCTGGCCCGTGCGCGGATCAACCAGCTCGTAAAGCGCATAGTGACGGAAATGAAAATGGTTATGACAGGTAGCAAGCTCAAAGAGACCGTCGTTCGCCTCGAAGTGCTCGTTAGGATCGCCAACGAATATGTCCTGATTGCCGGTATTCGGCGTCATTACTGTAAAGCGCACGAGCTTACGTAAACCTGGTGTGACCTCGCCTTCAATCGCGCTACAGGCATTGGCCGAGATGTTTTCATCACGGACCACCCACTGCGAACCGAGGACGTCTGAACGGACGGAAAGGTTTGGACCATCGACCGGGGTCGCAGTACTCCTGGAAGCGTAAGCCAGCCAGGCGATACCCACCGCGAAACATATGATCAAGAGGATAAGAAGGGATCGGATTTTAGACATGTTGGCTCCTTTGAGTGAAGGGTTCAAAATCAATTCCAGACTGGTCGGAAATCAGCGCTGGACGAGTTCTGAGGCTAGTCTGGAAAGTGCTAGAAAGTGTCAGGGAACGTGAGCCTACGCCTGACACGAAGACAAGTCAAGCTAAGAGAGTTTCCAGAGGTTTTCCTTGGAGTCGCTCATATAATCAGTGTTTCGATTTCAACGTGAGCAGGACTATCTCGGGCGTGACGCCGAAACGGACGGGGACGATGCTCGTGCCGATCCCGGTCGTCACGAACAGGTGGTGATTGTTTTCAATCACGTGACCTCGAACATAGCGATCGCCATAACGTGACGATTCGACTACCGTGCCGATCAATGGAAACCTCACTTGACCGCCGTGAGTGTGACCAGCCAGCAGCAGCGGCACGCGCTGAGGAAGCCTCGGGAAGATATCGGGATTGTGCGTTAGCGCGATCGACGGTTGTCCTTCGGGAACTTTCGCCACCGTCTGTTCAATCCATTGCTGCCGTGTCCAGAGATCCGCTAGACCCACGAGCCACAACGAAGTGCCACGCGCATTTAATTGCAGCACTTCATTCTCAAGTACCTTGATGCCGTTTTCCTCCAACCCTCGACGCACCTTGTCCCCGTTAAACCACCAATCGTGATTACCCAGTACGGAGTAGGTACCCAGCGGCGCGCTGAAGCCTTTCAGCGTGGCGCCAAAGACCTCAGGCTGGATTTGGGCCTTCGTCATGTAATCACCGAGTATCACTATGAGCTCCGGCTGGCGCTCGTTAGTGCGGTTCACGATCGTGCGCAGCTTTTCATCTGTAATGAATGACCCGCCGACGTGAATGTCCGAGATCACAGCGACGCGAAGGCCGTCGAGTTGTTGTGGCCAGTTCTCGATCTCGATAGTTTGCTCGCGAAAGACGAGGAGATTGGGTTCGATAAAGAACCCCCAGAACACTATCAGTCCCATGAAAACGACGATCGCGGCGAGTGAAACTCGCAGTCGTTTGGGCCAGCGCGGGACGCGCCCCCACTGAGCCGGACCAGGCGGACGCTGTGCTTCCCTGTAGAAAAACAACAGCAGTCCCAGCAGAGCAGAAACAGCGATTACAAAGGCTAAACTCATGGCGTGAATTTATCACGGCTGCGCCGCAGGTTCTGCTATCTTATGCCCGATGAAAAGCACACTCTGCATTCTTTCCCTGCTCTTCTGTTGTTTCTTTAACTCGTTTGCGCAAGCGCCGGCCGATAGACAGTTCATACGAACTGATGCGCGGATTGTTGCACTGACACATGTACGCGTGATCGACGGCACGGGCGCCACACCAAAAGACGATCAAACCATCGTCATAAGCGAAGGAAAGATTCAGTCGGTTGAACCAACTGCGTCTGCGAAGATACCGGCGAATGCGCAGACGCTGGATCTCAACGGCTACACCGTGTTACCGGGTCTGGTTGGAATGCACAACCACATGTTCTTTCCGATGGGTGGATCGCCGCCAATGTATTCCAACATGGGAATCAGTTTTCCGCGGCTGTACCTGGCCCTCGGCGTCACCACGATTCGCACCACCGGCAGCGTCGCGCCTTATAGCGATCTCGAAATCAAGAAGCTCATCGATGCCGGACGCATGATTGGTCCGAAGATGCATATCACCGCGCCATATCTCGAAGGACGCGGCTCGTTCACACCCGTGATGCACACGTTGACCGGTCCTGATGATGCACGGCGCATGGTCAACTACTGGGCCGATCTCGGCGCCACGTCGTTCAAAGCCTACATGAACATCTCGCGCGCCGAGTTGCGTGCGGTCGTTGAGGAAGCACACAAGCGAGGGCTAAAAGTTACGGGACATCTGTGTTCGATCGGATTCAGGGAAGCAGCGGAGATCGGCATCGACAATCTCGAGCACGGCCTGTTTGCTGATTCTGAATTCGTTCCAAATAAACAACCGGACCAGTGCCCGCAAGGCGTTTCAGCGAGCCTGCGACAGCTCGACATCAATGGCCCGGCAGCGCAGGAAACGATCCGCACTCTGGTCTCGAAAAACGTGGCCATCACTTCGACGTTGCCGGTATTCGAGGCGGGTGGCGCGCCGTTGGCCCAGTCAGGAATCGGCGCGAGCAGCGCGCTCTTGAATCAACGTGTGCTGAATGTCATGTCTACAGACGCTCGCGTTCGTTACCTGCAAGCGCGAGCGCGCGTGTCGCCGGAAGCGAATTTCGTTGCGTTGCTGCGGAAGGCGATGGAGTTTGAACGTGCCTTCGTCAAAGCCGGCGGCTTGTTGATCGCGGGGCTCGATCCAACCGGTAACGGCGGTATCGTTGCGGGCTTTGGCGATCTGCGATAGGTGGAGCTACTGGTCGAAGCAGGATTCACACCAACCGAAGCGATTACGATCGCCTCACTCAACGGCGCAAAGTTTCTCGGCGAAGACGCTCGCATCGGCTCAATCGCGCCTGGTAAACAGGCAGACTTGATGGTCGTCAAAGGAAACCCGGCCACGACTATCAGGGACATCGAGAACGTCGAGATCGTATTTAAAGATGGAGTCGGTTACGATTCTG
>JAICQI010000347.1 GCA_025937955.1 Pyrinomonadaceae bacterium | reverse complement strand
TTCCCTCCCGAGCTGCCAAAAAAAGTAGTGTTGTTCAGAAGTACAAAAATTGTAACATCTGTTTGGGGTCGATGCTTAGCATGCGATAAAGACTCGAGTCGAATCACAGATGTATCGAGCGACACTACCTTCAGTGCTCATCCTTAGCTTGTTAGGATGTGCGTGTTTATTCGTACCACCCACTGAACAAAGGTATGAAAAGGAAGGCCTCAGCTTCACTCATTATTCAAATTGGCGGGTTGTAGATGATGAGCCACCCAAGGATGATCCAGGCTTTCGAACAATCGATGTAGAAGGCCCGGACGAGGCGATTGTGATGTTCACTTTCGTGCCACCGAAGAGTGGCGTAACTCTCGAGTTCTTCGCCGAGGTTTTCGCGGAAGGCCGGTTGGAGCAACTCAAAAAGTGGAGGTTCGGTCCACTCAAGGTAGAGGACGTCAACAACACATCGTCGGAGCCGATAACCCGCCGAATTGGCGGCCGCGTTCAGAACGGCATATTACAGCGTTTTACTATTAAGGTGCTCGGCGAGGTTGTTCCTCACGAAGCCAGGTTCTTTATGGTGGAGAACAAGCGACACCAGGTCTTTATTATGACTCAAGCTGCTGCCGAAGACCTGCCCGAGATGAATTCAGCATTCGACCTAATCCTGGATTCCTTTTCGCTGTCAGACTCAAAGTAGGGGCGGCACTCCGTGGCCGCCCGTCTCAGGCCAAATTTGCGCGACGGGCGGCCGCGGTGGGCCGCCCCTACAAAATTCGCACTCGGTCGGTCTTGCTCCGGCCGAAGGTTTCGGGATGATACATCTCCTCGGCTTTTGCGGGCGGGACGACGAATTGTCCCGGTGTTGTGGCACGAACTACGTAGCTGTAATTGTAAACGCCAGCCCACAACAACGCGGTGAAAGCCTCAGAACGTTCGTCGCGCAGGTTCTGATGATCGAACCAAACCCGACGCCACAACCACCAGTTCAAGCCAGAAGCTGAATCTTTCGTGTCTTCAGGGATGCGCTCAGTCACCGCCAACTCCGGATTCAGCGTTTCAAAGCCCGCCGGTAAATAATCAACCAGCGCCACGTGATAACGACGTGACGGCGCCGCCATCGTCAGTCGCACGCGTACGCGCGCGCCTGCCTTGATGTGCCACGCGCCTTCGCTATCACGTTGCACATCCTGTTGATCGTCAATCGCCTCATAGGTCCGTTCGACAGCGAATCCATAGTCAGCACTGTTCAGACTGAGATTCGCAGGTGCATAGCTCATCGCGAGACGGTAGTAGAGTCGACCCGCACCTTCTTTGCTGACGATGAGATTCTGAGTGGAACTAGTGTCGGTGAGATAACGCATCGGGACATTCACGCGTTGACGATCAGTCGAGCGTCCTTTGAATGCTCGCTCCCCCGCAAAGGCGTTGCCTAACCAGACCTTCGCGATGAAATCCGGCGTGACTTTTTCGTAGGTTTTGAAATAACGGTCAAGCGCCAGGAGCACAAAAACGTTCTCCTGCGTGCTCGTCCACCGACCCTGAGTGCGATGATCTAACAGCCCCCGAACAATCTTTGGAATAAGATCATTGTCAGGTTGATCGCCAATGAGTGCTTCGAGAACAACAGCATCAGCGCGACGATTTGAATTCAGTATTAGATGATCGTCGTCCTTGTACGAACAGACAAAATGCGCAGTTGAGGCGGTCTCCGTGACCCTGTTTTTCAGGTTACGGCGAAGCTGTTCGACCTGTACTCGCGAAGCATCGTCACCGGACAACACCGCCAGCAACCAGCCAATCGTCTCGAGCGACAGCTTCTCGAGTTGCGATTCAGCCAGGAGCTTGCGGGCTTTTGCTGTGTCGCGGTCGCCCATCTGCGTCCGCACGTAAAGCGCATAAGCAATCAACCCCCGCTTTACATCGACACCATAACGAGATGGGATATGTGATTCGATGTTTTGCAGGTATCGCTGCGCTCGATAGTAAACGGGTAAAGGTACGGGAAACTGTTTTTGTTGTGCTCGGGTCAGCGCATGAGCCACATGAATACTCAAGACAGGCCACGACTCCTCGCCTCGTTTCCAGAAGCCAAAGCCGCCGTCCTCGTTCTGCATTCCCTCCAATCGTTTCAAGTCGCGCGTCACAGCGGCTTCGATCTCCGCCGGCGGCGGCAGACCACTGGCCTTGAACGCAGTCAGCACATCACGCAGCGCTGCTACTGAAAGAATCCGGGACGCGAGTTGTTCCGAACATTCGTACGGATAGCTTTGTAAGTAGAGAAATGCGTCAGTGAGTTGTTGTAGCTGAGTTGACGATGTTTCGATCTCGAGTCCGCCAAATTCTGTAAAGACATCTGCCGGAGCTTTTACTGGCTGGCCGATCGCGCCTTGATCAACTTCTCCGTAGGTAGCGAAAGCTTCGGTTGTTGCCGGAGTCCAAACCGGCAAAGAGACTTCGGCAGCATCGGACCAGCGACCGGAAGTCGCTGCAACCTGGAAATGCGCCGTTCCGGCTCTGGCAGTTGAAACAGGAATACGCACTTCCACACGATCATTTGCCGGCACATTCACGCGTCGTCCGGCCAAGGAAGAGAGACGTGCGTTACTGGCTCGCAGCGCAACGTCAACAGCCATCGCATTGTCTGTTTGGTTTTGAACTACGATCGGAAACTCGAATGAATCGCCGAAATTCAGGAAGCGAGGGGCGGAAGCGCGAACCATCAACGGCATTCGTGCCGTGATGGTCGACTCAGCCGAGCCAAACTGCTTACCACCCGCGGCACCAACTGCCATTACACGATAACGCGTGAGATTGTCAGGCAGTTTAACTTTAACTTCCGCGCGTCCGTTTGTATCAGTTGGAACTGAAGGTGCGAACACGGCGAGCGCGTTAAAGTCGACACGCGCGCGGATCGGTTCGGGTTGTCCACCGGCGTCTAGTTTTTCCATAGCCATCATACTCTGCATCGGTGCAACGGCTTCATCCATTAGCATCGTACGCGCCGCCGCTGCATTTAGAACACCAGTACTACGAACTTCCGAATCTTTACCCAACGCAGCAGCCGTGGCTATTAAAACGTTTTCGCGCAGATGAAACTCATCAACTTCGGCTTGACGGTTCTGGTAAAAAACCGAGATCGGATCGTCGAGTTTGTAATTCGTGAGAGCGAGTACAGCTTCGTCCACGACGACTATTGCAACTTCAGCTCCCGCGACCGGCGCACCGCCCGAATCTTTCAATTCGATAGTGACGTTTGTTTCACCACCAGGCTCGAGTGCTTTGTCGCGAGGAGTTGCAGTTAACGAAAGCCGCCGATCATTTGCAGGAATAGAAAGGTGTGCGAATCCGCTTGCGAAGGCGGGTCGCTTCACATTCGTTTTCACGCTTTCAGGTTCACGTTCAGTGGCTCCAACCAGATCCACTTGCAGCACGGCATTGGGTATCCAACCCTGTTCGATTCCCACTTGCAGCGTTTTTGTTGGTCCATCCATTCGGAAGCGTTCCAGCTTCACGAGTCCGGAACGCTGTATAGTCAACACACCCTCGGCAGGATAAAACGGCGCCTGCACGAGGATCTGAGCTGTATCACCCGGTTTGTATTCCTGCCGATCCGGAATTACCTCAACCTCTTCCTCCTCATCGTCGTCCGGCGGTCCCATTGATACGTCACCCGATACCCAGAGCTTCAACTCACTCTCATTCGGGCGTTCACGATCATCACGAACGGCTGCTTTAACTCGATACTCACCGCCTTCTTTCGGTTGAAAGCGACAATCGACTGCACTCGCGGAAGAACGAATCACACATTCCTGAGGATCAGTCTCTACGTGTGTCCAGTCACCTTTTTGCTGCTCCCATTTGAGTCGTGTGGCAACCATTCGGATCTCGCGTCCGGCGACTAAATTACCGTCGAGATCTGTAACGATGGACTGCACGACCAGAGGCTGGCCCTTCTCCACAAAAAACTTGTCACTCTTTAGACCAACGTATAGATCCGCGGGGTGAACGAGTAACTTAGTTTCAGCACGCCAGGTCTGTCTGTTTACGTCTTCAACGCTCGCGGTTGCCTCGACGATGACCGGATGCGCCGGCTTGACCGAATCGAAATCAATGTGAAGCCTATGCTTGCCCGCCGCATCGGTGACCCCGTCCAATCTCTTCCAGCCCGTTTTGCCATATAAATTCGCACGCCCAAAAGTGAAGTTACTGCGGTTTGGTGGAGTGAATGCAGTTCTGGTCGGGGAGACGGTCCACTTGACTGGTGCGTTGGGCAGGCCACCGCCGGCGTAGTAGCTCGCGCTCAGTGTGACGTTAGCGCTGCCGCCAACAAAGAATGGCCCCTCACTTTCGTTTATCGCTTTGACTTCAAATTCGGGCCGCCTGAATTCCTGGATCTGAAAGCCATGTGTGTGAGTGTTTCCGGACAGCGAGCTAAGAGCCTGTAACATCAACGTCGTATTGCCAAGGTTGGCGTTTTTCGGCAACTTAAACGCCGAGTCGAATCCGCCCAGCGCGTTTACAGGCATGGTCCCGACTTTTATTTTGTTACCACGCGAATCAGTCAACGTGTAAACAATATCGGAGACCGAACCTCTCACCGGGGCAATGTCACCAGTCTTGCCGGCGCCGATCTTTCGAATCCAACCCTTAACGTGGACCTCCTCGCCCGGCTGGTACATTTTGCGGTCGTCAAAAACAAACCAGCGCAGTGATTCACTCTGTTCTTTTCTGGACCAGCCCGTATTACCAGTCCCGTAGTTCTCCGTTTGCTCAGGCAGGATTGCAACGTCACCGTCGCGACTGGCGACAATCACACCGCGTCCCTGCGACTCGTTGGACGTTAGGGCCAATCGCGCGAGCCCATCTGGACCACTTCTCGATGTGGTGGTAGCCGGCAGCAGAGTTACGTCGACGTCTGTGAGTGGAGCACCGTCCTTCAGCGATGTAACCCAGCCAACCAGATCTGTTTGATCTACAAAAGCGTCGAGTCCGATGTCAGTTACCTGGACCCAGGTTTCAGCGGCATCGGTATTAGAGTCGTCGTCAGTTTTAGTGCCGCCCCACGGTTTGACCACAAGGATCATCTGGCCATGTCCGTTTTTAAGCCCGGGACTGAGATCGATCATTGTCTCTACGACGTCGTCATTTGAAACTGGTCCTATTGATAGGGTTTTGGAGTAGATCAGTTTTCCGGGAACAGGAGTTCGCCTGGAGCGATCCGGGATTTGATAATTGCGCTGGTAGGAGAGCCACTGCGGCCAGTCGTTTGGAGTAACCGAGTAAATTCGAACGTCGAGCCTGGTAAAGTTGATCGAGAAGACGGAACACCGCGTGGGCGCTGCCGGATCCATAACGACCATACTATTCTCTGGGCCAAGGAACCTTCTCGGACCCGGACCAACCTTAAATTCAAACGTGATATCGCGATCGAGCGTTTGGTTGAATTCATCTTTGATCGCTTTATCAAGCGTGACCCGATAAGTCGTATTCGCCCGTTTTATTCCACTAATAAACAAACGGTTGTCGTAAACAGATGTTTCCATTTCAGCCAGCGCCGGCTCGATTCGCACTTTGGAAGAATCGAAGTCTTCCGATAATGAATTGTTAAATTCGATGTCAAACGATTCGTAAGGTCCACACCGACTCTCTCCACAACCGTGCTCGGTGACGCGGAGCAAGCCGTAAGTATTGAAAAAGAACTCATGCGACTTTTGAGAAGGATTTGGACCTTCTGCTGAAGGCGCACCTGTTGCAAGAGAAACTTTTATTCGGGACGCCGCCGGCAGGACCAGATCCGTTCCGCCAGTCTTTGGATCGATCGCGCGAAATGCTATCCAGCGATTACTGACTGCTTGATCTAGTGTGGCTTTAACCTGCGAATCTCGAGCGATCGCCTGCTTAATCTCTTCATCAGTTGCCAGACGCGTCTTCAAGATCCGGTTGCCGGCGTTGACTCTTACCGCTCGCAAGACCGCATCTGGATCGATACGCTGATCGAATTCCATGAACATCAACGCGTCGCGTGGCTGGGTACTGTCGGCGCTTGGAAACGATGTCTTCACAGTTAACGGAGGAGTCGTAAAGGACCAGGACTTTTCATTTGCCAAAGTGCTCCCGTTTGCGGCACGCGTTCCCGCCGGAACAGTAACTGCGAAGGTCGTCGCCATTGGAAATCTCACTTCCGGCTGAAACAGCAGCGTTTTTGTGCCCACCCAACGCCATTTGCCGGGAGGTTGTGGGTTGAGTTTCACAGGCACAGTCCGCGCGGCCTCCTCCATCGAAGTTAGCGCGATCATTGGTTGCGAGAAGGTCACGCTTAACTCGGGCGCCATTGGAACCGCGCCTTCCGGAGAATAGCGGACCACTTCAAGTGGACCAGCAGTGACTTCTTCGATTGAAACAACTGCCGATGCCGGAAATGAAATGTCGATTGTGTTGCCGGTGCGAGGAGGAGGAAGGGAACGTTCTCGCAGTGCAAAATCTTGAGAGGTATTCGGATCAACCTTGATTGGA
>JAICQI010000079.1 GCA_025937955.1 Pyrinomonadaceae bacterium | reverse complement strand
TTGGCGAATGATTTTGGACTCTAATGGTTGGACCAGGTCGCTATCGCTCCCTGTACTGACCCGATCCAATTTCTGACAGGTAATTATGTGATGAATCGCAGCAAACGAAGAATAAATTTATCGGAGCCGCGGCGACTGGCGTGGCTCGCGCTGGCTGTCACTGTACTCGGCGTATGGCTCCTTTGTTCATCAGAACCACCATCGCAGGCAGCGGCGACAACGCCACCGGAATTGGTGATTCAAACCGGGCACAGCTCGCGGGTGTACTGCGCGGTGTTCGCGCCGAATGGCCGCTGGCTGGCAACGGGCGCGGCTGATAATTCGATCCGATTGTGGGACACGGAATCCGGACTCGAGCTGCGCGCTCTGCATGGACACTCCAGCTGGATTCGATCACTCGCGGTGAGTCGCAACGGCGAATTGCTTGCGTCGGGGAGCAACGATCGCACGATAAAACTCTGGAACGTCACGAGTGGACGTGAGCCTCTTACACTGACTGGTCACACGGCGCCGATCGAGAGTCTCTTGTTTATGCCAGGCGATGAGTTCATCGTCTCCGGCGGCGGCGATCATACAGTCAGAATTTGGGACGCGAGTTCTGGTCATCTCAAACAGACGCTTTCGAGTCACACTACTGCGGTCGTCGCATTGGCAGTGAGCCCGGATGGAAGGTATCTGGCGTCAGGAGCCGCAGACGGCTCGATTAGAATCTGGAATGCAGACAGTTGGAAAGAACTGCGCCTCCTGAAGAAGCACGCGAAGAGGATCACCGCGCTGGCGTTCGGTCCGGACAGCAAGGGCCTAATATCCGGGAGCGCAGATGGAGTGCTCACGCTCTGGAACGCGGCGGACGGAAAAGATCGGAACCTCGCCAGTGGTAATCAGTCTTCGGTGCTGGCAATCGCATTCACGCCAAACGATGAATTCATTTCGGTCCATGCTGATGGCGGGATCATTTCATGGGATGCGATTTCGGGAAAACCGAGGCGTACAGCCAGCAGTAAACAGGACGTGGAAGAGTTCGTGGTCGCCGCTCTCAACGCCGACGGAAAACTTACAGCTGTTAGCAACGGAAGTCGCATCGTCGAGATTCGTCACACAACCGATGGCGAATTGGCGCAAACTTTGACCAGTCGCTCAGTCGGTTTCTTTGCCGTGACGTTCAGCCGCGACGGAAGATGGCTGGCGTCGGGCACAAACGATCGAACGATACGGCTCTGGCAGCTGGCGACCGGCCGCGAGCTGCCGAAACTCGCGGGTCACACCGGCTGGGTCAACGCTGTCACCTTCAGCCCCGACAGCCGCATGCTCGCTTCGGCCAGCAATAGTGGTGAGATTAAATTGTGGGATCCAAATACTGGACGCGAAGTTTTTCATAAGGCGTACCCGGACGAACGGTTTCACACGCTGGCTTTCAGTCGTGACGGCAAATGGTTAGCAGCGGCGGGCACGGGGCAGACGATCCGCCTGCTCGATGTATCAACCAGGGAAAGCCGCAATCTGACGGGGCACACTGGCGAGATTACGAGCGTCGTTTTCGCCTCGGACTCATCAGTTCTTTCCAGTAGCACGGACAAGACGATTAGGAGATGGGACGTGGTCAGCGCGTCCGCGGTTAAAACTCTTGGCCCGTTTGCGGATGACGTCAACACCCTGGCGGTAAGTCCCGACGGTTCGACGCTCGCTGCGGGAATGGCCAACAGCAAGCTTGCATTGTTCGACCTCACCTCAGATTCAAACCAACCACGAACGCTGTCAGGACACAGCGGCGAAGTCTTCTCGCTCGCATTCAGCGCGGACGGACGCTGGCTGGCATCCGGTGGCATCGATCAATCGGTGCGAGTGTGGGATCCGAAAACCGGATCACAGACACGCGTCCTCGCCAGCGGCACCGGCGAAGTCAACGGCCTCGATTTCACTAGCGATTCACGTTCGCTCGTTTCGGCAAGCGGCGATGGCAGCATGACTGTGTGGCAGGTCGACACCGGCGCGCCGGCGGCGTTCATGGTTTCTGTTCCTGATAGCAACGATTGGCTGGTTGCGATACCAGGCGGGTTGTTCGACGGCTCGCATCGCGCGTGGGGATTTCTCCTTTGGCGGTTTGCGCAGGACACTTTCAGAGTTGCACCCGTCGAAGCGTACTTCAACGAATTCTATTATCCGGGGTTACTGGCTGAGGTTCTGGCGAACAAAAATCCGAAACCGAAGCAGGACATTGCGAGCCGCGATCGGCGCCAACCGCAGATTCGGGTCGAATCTGCCCAACGCGGCGCAGTCTCTGAGCGGAGTGTTCAGTTGAAACTCGAAATCGTCGAAGCCCCGGCCGATGCGGAACACCAAACTGCCAGCGGTGCGCGCGATCTCCGTCTATTTCGGAATGGTATGCTGGTGCAATCGTGGCGCGGCGATGTCTTGAATGGATCAGGCAAACGGACGATCGAAACGACTGTTCCGATTGTCGCCGGCGCAAATGAGTTCACCGCGTACGCTTTCAATCGCGACAACGTAAAATCCGCGGACGCGCAGTTGACCCTGAACGGCTCCGAAACTCTGCGCCGAACCGGTACTGCTTATTTAGTCGTAGTCGGCGTTAGCCGTTACGCAAACTCGCAGTACAATTTGAACTACAGCGTCGCCGACGCCACCGCGATCGGTGAACAACTGCGAAATCATCAGGAAGGCTTGCGGCGATATCATCCGGTTGAAGTTGTTCCCCTGCTGAACGAGGAAGCGACGAAGGCAAACATCCTGCTGGCTTTGAAATTACTGGCTGGAACGGAGAAAAATTTGCCCGGCAATGCGCCGTTCGCGCTTCGGAAACTGAAACCGGCGCAGCCGGAAGACGCAGTTATCTTTTATTTTTCAGGTCATGGCACGGCGCAGGGAGATCGCTTTTATCTGATACCACATGACCTCGGGTATTCCGGGCCGCGCGCGAAACTCGACGAAACCGGATTGGCGACACTGATTTCACACAGTGTATCCGACGTCGAGTTGGAAGAAGCATTGCGGCCCGTCGACGCAGACCAGCTGCTGCTCATCGTCGATGCGTGCAATTCCGGCCAGGTGCTGCAAACTAAGGAGGAGCGGCGCGGGCCAATGAACACTCGCGGGTTTGCGCAGCTCGCTTACGAAAAAGGGATGTATGTGCTGACCGCTTCGCAGAGCGACGAAGTGGCTTTCGAATCGGCCGGACTGAAACACAGTTATCTCGCCTATGCTTTGGTCGAAGAAGGAATCAAATCTGGCGCGGCTGATTCCGATCGCAACGGAGAACTGTTTTTAAAAGAGTGGTTCGATTACGCAACGGAACGCGTGCCGCGTATCTTCACTGATAAACCACGCGGCGGAAAAGAATTGGAAGAGGTCGAAGCGGACGAGAAACGCGTGCAACGTCCGCGGGTTTTCAACATGCGCGAAGGCGGCGCCGAGCGCTTCGTGATCGCCAAACTGTCAGCGCGCTAATCACCAAATGGACAAAGACGACTTCTCGACTTTCGAAAAAACAACCGAAGAGGCCCCGGTCGATTCGACGACGCGTTTCGATGCGGATCCGTTGATCGGATCGATGCTCGACGGGCGTTACCTGGTCAAACGCAAATTGGGTCACGGAGGCTTTGGCGCGGTGTATCTGGCTTCCGATGAGAAGATGATGTCGCGTCTTGTCGTCGTTAAGGCGTTGCTCGATGACAGAATCAGCAGTGAATGGAGCGTCAGAAAGTTCAAACAAGAGATGGAAGCGCTGGCCCGCGTCGATCACCCCAGCATCATCGGCATCTTCGATTCGGGCCAATTGGATAACGGCAAGCCTTTCCTGGTCATGCAGTATGTTGATGGCGCGAGTTTGCGCGCCCTGATCAAGCCGGAAGGGATGGATCTCACCCGGGCAGCAAACATCATTCGCCAGATTGGCCGCGCGCTCAGCGCGGCCCATGATCGCGGCATTCTGCACCGCGATCTAAAACCTGAGAACATCATGGTCCAGACGCTCAGCGATGGTGAAGAGCAGGTGAAGGTCATAGATTTCGGCGTTGCCAAAATTAAGGATTCGGTTCTTGGTTCCAGCACCATTGGGGAGCAGACGGTGGGAACGGCTCTCTACATGTCGCCTGAGCAACTCAAAGCCGAGCCGATGACAACCGCGAGTGATGTGTACTGCTTCGCCGTTATGGGTTATGAGATGCTGACGGGACGGCGGCCCAACAATCCGGATTCGGCTTTTCAACTGCTCGAGATGCAGCGTGCCGGCGTGCGCATTAAGCCGCGCGACCTGCGGCCAAATCTCTCACCGGCAGCCGACGCAATCCTCATGAAAGCTCTGTCGTTCGATCCAAATGAGCGATATGAGAAGGCACGCGAGTTTGGCGATGCACTGTCGACGGCGTTGCTCGGTGAAGTCGATGATCCATCCGAGGTGACGCGCGTGCAGGCCCAGAAATCGCCAACGCTTGAAACTGCTCACGTGCTGTTTACGGACATTGTCGGTTACACGACGCTACTGATCGATCAGCAAACCGATTGCCTTCGCAAGCTTCAGGAGATCGTAACCGCGACCGAGGAATTTCACCGCTCGCGGAAAGAAAGGGACTTGATCAGGATTCCCACGGGCGACGGGATGGCACTGGCTTTCTTTGACGATCCCGAAGCTCCGGTCAGGTGCGCCATGCAAATCAGCCAGGCGATGCGTCAGTCATCGTGTGGCTTTGATTTGCGCATGGGCATTCACAGTGGACTCGTTTACCACATCGCCGACATCAACACGAATTTGAACGTCGCCGGTGGCGGAATCAACCTCGCGCAGCGTGTTATGGACTGCGGTGACGGTGGGCACATTATCGTTTCGAAACGTGTGGCCGACGACCTTGGACAGTTGGCGCGCTGGTCGGAGTATTTGCACGACCTCGGAGAGGTTGAAGTCAAACACGGCCTGCGAGTCCACGTCTTTAATTTCTACGGCGACGACTTCGGCAATGCTGCGAGGCCGTCGAGAGTGCCGGCCTCGGGTAGTCCTTTACCTATATATAAGAGCAAAGCGGCCATAGCCGCGGTGGCGTTCGTCTTGCTGTTGCTCGTTGGCGCAGGTGTGTTGATGCTTCTGAGACCAAATGCTACACCTCAGCCACCAAGTCGCGAATCGACGCCACCGATTGGCCCGGAGCAATCGCTTACGTATTGGCTGACTATACAGAAGATGCGCAATCAGAAGCCCGAAGGCGAGCCGATCGAATCCGCCGGCGACAACATCTTCGGTAACGGCTGGAGGTTTCGCTTCAATTTGCGGCCGGCGCAGTCGGGGGCGCTCTACCTACTCAACGTTGGCCCAGGAGCGGCTGGGGTTGATGAATACAACATCCTGTTTCCGATCCCTCAGGACGGGCAGCCATTGCCACTCGACAAAGTCCTGGATGCGAGGCTTGCGGCTGGTCAGGCCGTGCAATTGCCGCGCACCGAATGGTATCGATTTGTCGATAAAACTGGCGTTGAGAAGATCTGGATCATTTGGTCCACCGTGCCTGTTGCGACGTTGAATACGATTTTCGAAACGGCGGCACGAAACAAAGACGCACCGGGCGTCATCACGAACCCGGAACACATTGCGCAGATTCAAACGCTACTAAAAAAATATGACGAGGCGCCCCCCGAAAGCCACACTGACAAAGCGACAAAGCTGACGCAGGTGAAAGGCCGCGGCGAGGTGCTGGTGAATCTTATTCAGTTGTCGCATGAAGCATACTGAAACAAGGAGCGAGCTATGTTGACAAACGATGCTTTCCGCAAATTGTTAGTGGCCATCGTTGTTGGGCTGTCGTTTAGCGCGGCGCACCCGGCGGCCGCCCAGGACGAAGACAACTCGAAGGCAATCAAGGCCGAGGTGTTTATTAAAGATCGCAAGGCCGCCGCGCGAAAAACAACCGTTCGTTATCGGCCGGCTGCCAAGACTTCGATCGATGCGGCCGCCGCCGTACCCCCGCCCGGAATGGCTTTCGCGCAAATGGGCGTGACGTTCTGGCGCTTTCGCCGCTCGACGGCTGCGGACAAAACCAAGGAATTGGTTGATGACGAAGAGGGCGAGGTCGAGTGGACCCTCGAACGGATCGAAGAAGGCACGCCGCTCGCGCCCGGTCAACGCGTGCGTTTGAGTATCGAGTCGCTCTCGCGCGCGGGTTACCTTTACGTGATCGATCGCGAGCAGTACGCCGACGGCTCGCTGGGCGAACCGGTCCTGATTTTCCCGACGCAAAAAACTCGCGATGCGAATTACGTGAAACCTGGACGCTTGATTTACATTCCCTCCGCCACTGGAAAATTCCGGATCAAACCCAGCGAAGGACCGAAAGCGCACGTGGGTGAGCTGGTAACGATAATCGTAGCATCCGAACCTCTGATCGATCCGGAAAAGCTCGGGGCACGCAGCATCAAATTGCCGCGACAACAAATCGAGTCATGGGAAAAACAGTGGGGCGTCTCCACGGCGAGATATGAGATGGCTGATGGCGCGGGCGCCATCATGACCGAGAAAGAACAGGCAGCCGGGGCAAACGCCGCGACTGAGTTGACCCAGGAAGATCCCGTTCCGCAGACGGTTTATCGTCTGACGATTAAACCTGAGAATGCGATTCTTTTCAGTGTGCCAATGAAGTTTCGACGCTGAGATCCTCTACCGCTTCCGCGCCTAACGGTCGGCAAGGTATCGCTTCGGTTGGTTCGTATCAACACCGTTTGCGGCATTGCTGTCGGTGAAGGTGAGGGCGATGGTGACGGTGTAGGGGTTGGGCACTGAGGATTCTGGTTGACGCTCTGCTTGTCACACTCCTGAACGTCGGTGGGCGTCAAATTGTTCACATCGTTAATGCCACTCCTCCCATTCATCACAGACTTGCCTGCGGTTTGTGGTGAAGGAGCATGGCCTAAACCCATCGTGTGGCCAACTTCTTGAAGAGTTCCCTTCAAGAAATCCGCTGCGGATCTGACCCTTCTGAGGACCATCGAAATCGTTGGGAAAGATGAAGTACTTGACCTCCATCGGTGGGTTACCATCAGTCAGCAATTACCGAGGCCGACTTGGTGTAGAAGATTTGTGAAGCGGAGATCACTGCGAATGCTGTGGAAATAGGGATCGATCCCGAGCAGCGTCATCATCTCACATTGGTCGTGGATGGCTTTTTCCAAACAGGAGAAAGTCTGATCCTTATCGCCAAGAGCCAGGTGAATGATCGCCTGGCTATAGGCGGAAACGTAACATCGCTTTGACAACTCCTGTAAGTCTTTGAGTACGTTGCGCGCCAGCACCTGTTTCCCGTTCACTGCGTAAGCGTGTCCAAGCGCGCTCAGGAACATCGGCGAGTTGCTCAAAGCGAAGATTCGCTTGAACACTTCAATCGCCTCATCCACTTTCCCGCACAGCTCATACGCGCGTCCAAGAAGGTATAGCGAAGGCTTGTAATCCCGCTCCAGTTCCAACGTCTTTTGAACTTCTTCAATCGCTTTCTCATACTGGCCCGTCAGAACGTAAGTTACAGTCAGACCCCAGTAGCTATGAGGTGAAAGCGGATCGATGAGCATCGCCAGTTCCAGCTCTCGCATCGCTTCGTCAAACCGTCCCAGCAAGTTGAAGTACAACCCAAATCGCTGATGAGCGATCGCATTATTGTGATTGCTCTCAATCGCCCTTCTTAACTCCTCCTCGGCTCCTGACCAGTCCCATTCATAGCATAGTTTGATAATGCCCATCGCTGAATGTGCTTCTGACAAAGTGTCGTCGATCTCGAGAGCCTTCACTGCTGCCGCCTTCGCCCTGGGCATCGCATCTCTGGTAGGAGCGTACACATTCGACAAACGATAATAAGCATCAGCCAGTCCGGCATAGGCGAGCGCATAAGTGGGATCGATTTCAATCGCCTCGACGAAATATTCCGCAGCTTTCTTTGAACTGGCGAGGTCGAATTTGCTCCAATGATGGCGGCCTTTCAAATAGGCTCTATAAGCCTCGGCGTTCTCAGTGGAACCGTTACTTACTCTCGCTTTTTCTTCGCGAGTCAGCCTGTGCTTCAGCGCGGTCGATATCTTTTGAGCCAACTCCTGCTGCACCTTCAGGACGTCTGAGAGTTTGCGATGATACTGCTCTCCCCAGATATGCCATCCCGTATGCACGTCGATCATCTCAGCTCTAACAATTAACTTTTCACCCAACTGCAAAATCGTGCCGGTCACTACTGACTTCACGCGCAATTCTTTTCCGACCATCTTGCCATCGAGCTCTTTTCCTCTATAACGGAAGACTGAGTTGTGTCCGATGATTCGCAAATCCTGGAGATGCGAAAGGTTGTTGATAATGCTTTCTGTCAGCGCGTCTGAAAGGTATTCGGCGTTTGAATCGGAGCTTTGGTTGTAGAAAGGCAGTATCGCGAGAGAGTGCACCTTGTCGCGATTCGGTTTGTGCAAGTCTGCGGTGACCCTCTGCCTTGAGGCCGTCTTCTGCCAGGGCTCGCTGATCACGTTTGCAATGAAACGATAGCCGAGCCGGGGGAGAGTTTCTATATACTTAAATTCGCCGGTACCATCACCCAACGCCTTCCTGAGCGTCGCAACGTTTACGCTCAGATTCGCTTCCTCGACGAAAGTGTCAGGCCACACGTTCTGCAAGAGATATTGCTTCGTTACCGACCGGCCGGCGTGCTGGACCAGGATCAGTAAAATGTGAAAGACCTTAGGGGTTAATGGAACTTTTACTCCACTGCGAAGCAGCAAGTGTTCTGCCTCATCGAGATGGAAAGCACCAAATCGATAGCAGACGCTGTCCGATCCTGACATTTGGGTATTAGCGCGTTTTGGAGATCTTTTGGAATTCTTTTGGAGCTTTTTAAGGACTTCCATTCTACCTCCAGGTAATTGTCTGCGGTGAGACTCAGCTACTGGGATCTAGTACCTGGCAAATCGGGGGACCGAAAGGTGCCCATTGTAGTTTGAAATCCTGATTTTCGGCAAAAGGAATTTCTCATGACGCGACGTCACGACGTTCCTCGATACGGTCCGCGCATGGCAACACCACAGGGGTGGATTGCGAAACCAGGAGAGGATCAGTTTGCGCATACATTCGGCGGTAGCTCCTGGGATGTAAGCGATGAGAATAATGATCTACCCAAACCTGCTTTGGTGATGACTCTGGATCTGAACGATCCCAGGATCAGTTTGCCGAAAATCGATGGCCTCCACTTATTGCCTATCTGTAGCCACATCAATTGCGACGCATGGGTCAAAACGCAAACTTATCAAATTAACCCTGATAGCAGGAGACTAAGCCTGGTTTCGGAAAATGATTCATTTTTCCAATTTGATGAGATGGATAGGTTTCCCAATCCGTTACCCGAAACTCGAATTGTTCTGGCCCAGATGGATCGCGAAGACTATCCAATAAACGAGGAGATGTATTGGACAGCGTGCGATAGGTTTCTCGGGTCGTCGTCCTTTATCAGGGTGCTTGGCCCACCCGTCTGGTTGCAGTGGGTTGATGAACCTGTTTGCGAATGCGGCTTATCAGTGGAGTACATTTGCAGCATTGGATACGAAAACTATCAACATCCAGGCGGGATCATACCTGGCAAGCCGTTTTTTATCGGAGAAGGGGCTTTATACTTCTTTCTTTGCCCGCAATGCTTGAAAGTAGTTGTGACGTCGCAGCCGAGTTGATAAAGCGCCACACTCTTTGCCCTCGTGACCCCAAGTGGTAAAATCTTGACACTGATGACCGCGACCGAGCAGCCAACCGAAGAACAGGAAGTCTTTCTTAAACACATCCAGAGAAGGGGGCTGAAGCGGACGTCTCAGCGTGACCTGATTCTGGATGTTTTTCTGCGTACTGAAGAACACCTCTCGAACGAAGATCTCTACCAGCTCGTCAAAAAAGAAGACCCGACCGTCGGTCAAACTACTGTCTATCGCACCCTGAAACTCCTGACCGAAGCCGGCCTGGCGCGCGAGGTTCGCTTCGGCGATGGGCGCACGCACTACGAACACAACTACAAACACCAGCATCACGATCACATGATTTGTTCGGAGTGTGGCAAGATCATCGAGTTCTTTTCGGCTGAGCTCGAAGCGCTGCAGGATGCTATGGCCGCGCAGCATCAGTTTGAAATTACCCAACACCTGTTGCGCATTATCGGCATTTGTGCCGACTGCCAGCATGCGCGACAGCAGAGCGAAAGAAACCTCACTGTCAGCTCCTAGGTTTTGCAGAAGTCTCCCCCGGATTTACACTAACCAAACAGATCAAAACAGGTTGGAGGTTGAGATGAGTGTCTCGATTACATTTGAACCGTCCGGAATCAGCGGAGTCGTCGCAGAGGGAACCTATATCATCGACGCCGCGCGCCGGATGGGCGCACCTCTCGGAACGGGTTGCACGGCTGGAAAAGGCGAGTGTCCGGCGTGTGTGGTGTCAATAACTACTGGCGCGGAATTACTCTCGCCGCCGAGTGTCGCCGAAGAGAAGCAACTCGGCGTCGAACATTTGGAGCAGGCAATGCGCCTGGCGTGTCAGGTCAAGATCGAGAACCACGGTGAAGTGGTGGTGCTGGTCACTGCGCGTCCGCAAACACGCGCAGCGCAAAGCGATGACGAGGAACTGAAACAAAAGTTCGGCGCGTTGCCACTCAGCAAAAAGATCGCGATGCTGATGCAGTTTGAAACCATAACTGCGTCCGAAGCCTTCGATACAGCAATCGAGAAGCCGCTCGCTTACGGGACGAAAGCTTTTGACTCAATCATGAACCGGGCGCGTGCAAAAAGCGAATCAAAGAAGTAAATGAGCAAGCCAAACGGCAGAGGAAACCGCATAGCTTTGGTGGCGATTGCGTCGCTGCTGCCGGTGTTGTTTGCTGCGTGCCCGAAAAACGGTCCGCCACCAAGACCACGGGCCACCATCTCAACCAGTCCGCGTCCGGCGGATCGCTCACCTGTGGTCGCAGGCTTCAACGGCGAAAGAGCGATGGACCACGTGCGGAAGCAGATCGACTTCGGACCGCGTCCGCCGGACAGTCCGCAACTCGCAAAGACTCGCGACTACATCTCGAGCCAGTTAAAGTCTTATGGATTGAACGTCTCTATCGACGAGTTTAATGTCACCACTCCGCTCGGTGAGAAGAAGATGGCAAACATTGTCGGCGAGATTCCCGGTGAAACGAAGACATTGATCCTGATCGCGAGCCACTACGAAACGAAGTATTACAAAGACATGCATTTCGTCGGCGCGAATGATCCGGCAACATCAGTGGCGACGTTGCTCGAGATCGGGCGAGTGCTCGGCAGTGTTAAAGAAAAGCCGAAGGTGACGTACCGGCTCGTGTTCTTTGATGGTGAAGAGGCTTTTTGCGAGGGCTGGAGTGATTGTGGCAGTGAAGACGACCCTGACAACACGTACGGCAGCCGCCGCTACGTTGCGCAACTGCGCGAGCGGAATGAACTGGCGAACACGCGCGCGCTGATTCTGCTCGATATGGTGGGTTACAAGAATCTCGAGCTGGGTCGAGATCCAATGAGCACGCGATGGTTGCAGGACATCATCTGGGAAACCGGCCGCGAGCTCGGTCACCGTAAAGTGTTTGTCGATCGCGAGGAAGGTGTGGGTGGAGACGACCATGAGCCTTTTCTTCGCGAGGGCGTGGATGCGGTAGATCTGATTCAACTTAATTCATATCCGTACTGGCATAAAGCTGATGACACGATCGACAAAGTGTCGCCAAAAAGCATGAAGATAGTGGGTGACACGGTGCTGGCGAGTTTGCCGAAGATTGTGGAGCTTCTCAGCAAAGAGCAAAAAGAGTAGCCACAAAAAGGCACAAAAGACACAAAAGAGAGACCAAAGACCCAAGACCCAAGACCAGGATCCAATGGAGAATAGTGATGCTTACATCACCTGAGATACTCGTTCCGATAGATTTTTCGTCGTGTTCGGTGAATGCACTCAGAGTTGCCGTGGGAATGGCGGCGCCAGAAGGCGATCTGACGTTGCTTCATGTTGTCGACGAGGAGTTTGTGCAGGCCGCGGTTGCCGCCGGAATGGGATCAACTGAAGAGATCATTGCGCGTTTGAAGGAGCAGGCGGAGAGTAATTTCAGTCTGACACTCGAAGGGCTCGACACCGGCAAGGTCACTGTCGAAAAGATGACGGTGGTCGGCCTGCCTTTTGTCGAGATTCTGAAGATTGCGCGCGATCTCGATCTGCCGCTGATTGTGATGGGAATTCGAGGACAGGGAACTCCGGCTGAAGAGCTACTCTTCGGCTCGACCGCTGAGAAAGTTCTGCGTGGCACGCGCGTGCCGGTGCTTTGCGTGCCGCTTTAATGTGCAAACTATGAAAAGAATTGCAGTCATTCCCGGTGACGGAATCGGTCCTGAAGTGATGCGCGAAGCCGTTCGCGTGTTGCGACACTTGCAGGAAGCCAATGGCCTCGAGCTCGAGTTTGTCGACTTTGACTGGGGCGCGGAAAAGTTTCTGCGCGAAGGCGTGACGTTGCCGCCCGACGCGCTCGAAATGTTGAGTTCGAAGTTTGACGCGATCCTAGCCGGAGCTTTTGGCGATCCGAGAGTGCCATCCAACAAGCACGCTGAAGACATACTGTTGGGCATGCGTCGCGGTCTCGATCTTTATATCAACCTCCGGCCTGTGCGACTGCTCAACGATCGCCTCAC
>JAICQI010000057.1 GCA_025937955.1 Pyrinomonadaceae bacterium | reverse complement strand
TGGCACCGCTTTGGTCTTGCGGTTTCGCTCACCTGGCCAAAGCGGTGCCAAGGCACCGCACTCCAAGGAGGCGCCCAGTTGATCTCACGGGCTGCGCACCAGCCGGAAGCCTAATAGCGTCTTCTTCGTCGAAGGGGGGACGAAATCACGCAAGCAAGACGTCACGGGTGCTTCGGCATTCGCCGGATCGCTAATGTAACCGGCACCGCGAATGGTTATCCAATCCTGGTAACTTTTCGGAATTTCCCGCTGATTACCCGGATATACCGATACTTTTGACGAGGTCAATTCCCAAACGTTCCCAATCAAGTCAACCACACCCCACTTATTCTTACCGTTTGGACGCGAACCGACCGGGAACGGAGTGGCGTCTTTAAGAATCGCGGCGTCGTCCTGCCACTTAGCTCCCCATGGATACAAGTCGCCCTGCACGCCGTTGCGCGCCGCATATTCCCATTCTTCTTCAGTCGGCAAACGGTAGGCGGCGCCATCACGTTTCGAACGCCACGCAGCAAACGCGATCGCATCGTCGAGTGATACGTTTACGACGGGCCATAGCTCCTGGCCGAACGGCGGTTTATTTCCGGCCCAATGGCTGGGCGCCGTGTAATTCATCTCTCTTACGAAGTCGGCGTATTCGGTGTTGGTCACTTCCGTCTTGTCCATCAGAAACGGCTGTACCGTCACGGCGTGAGCAGGAGTCTCCTGCAGTGGACCAGTGTTACGTCCCATCTGAAAAGTGCCACCATCGATGGCTACCAACTCGGCCTTCATTGTAGGCGATGCAGCCGGACTCGGCGTCGGCTGTGGACCATCGACTATTGCCTGCGGTTTCAACATGAAATACGCACCGATACCGACACCTGCGAGCACGACCACCATCACCGCTGCGCCGATCAGCAACAGTGGCGGCGGTCCTTTTCGCTTGGGCGAAAAGTCGACAATCATCGGTTTGCCCGGACCAACTGTTGACGCAACTGCCGGCGTCTGGCCGCCCGTGGCAGCCCATTGAGGATTGGTGGAACTTCCCTGTACGTGCGTGGTTTCAGGATCGAGCGCGGGCGGCATGCTGCCTGACAGTCGCTCAAGCCTGTCTTCAAGCTCCTTCGCCTGCATCGCCATGCGATCCAGCTTGTCTTGCTGCTCGCGCTCTTTTCGCTCTCGCTCTTCCTTTTCTTTGCGTACGCCGCCTTCTTCCTCGCGAACGCCGGTCAACGAGTTGAAGGAAGCGCCAAAATTTGTCTCTTGTGCAATCGGCGGCTGGGTGGAAGTTGCGGATAGATCGGGAGCGGGACCGGTCGGAGGTTGAATAATTGAAGCAACAGTCTGGTTAGGATCCATTGCCACCGTCTCTCGCAATCCGCTGGCGATTGCCGGCGCGGCGTTCACCGCTGCATGAAGGTCGCGCAGGAAAGCCGGTATCGACTCAATACGCGCTGACACTTCTTTCTCGAGTGCATGCCGCACTACCGACTCGATCGGCGGCGGCACTGCAATACCCATCGATTGAAAACTCGGCGGCGGAAGCGTGAGATGCTTCTTCATGATCGACGGAATCGAGGATCCTTTAAAAGGAACTTCACCGGAGAGCATCTGGTAGAGAATGACACCGAGACTGTAGATATCCGCACGTGCATCGGGCTCCTCGTCGGACCACTGTTCCGGAGCCATGTAGAACGGCGAGCCCATCAGCCCGCTCGTTTGGGCCTGGACAAACGAACCGAGCAGCTCGCCCGATTTGATCTTCGCCAGGCCGAAGTCAAGAATCTTTACACCCTCGGCAGTCGACACGTTGTCCTGGACCATGATGTTCAGCGGCTTCAGATCGCGATGCACGATGCCCTGGCGGTGGGCGGCGCCAACACCTGCGGCGATAGCGCTGATGAACTCCCAGGCGCGTTGCGGCGACATCGCGCCTTCGGTGGTCAGAATGTCCTGAAGCGATCGACCCTCGATAAACTCCATCACCAGGAAAGGCATGTTGCCGCGCACCACCCCGAAGTCAGTTACAGCAATGATGTTCTGGTGACGTATCGCCGCGGCTGCCAGCGCCTCCTGGCGAAAACGCGTCGAGAGGTTCGGATCGTTGCCGACAAGATCCGGAATAATGACTTTTATCGCGTGACGGGTTTTGAGAAAGATGTGGCGCGCCTGAAACACGACGCCCATGCCGCCTTGCCCGAGACGACGTTCGAGCAGGTAGCGGGCGTCAAGTGTGCATTCACCCAAAAGTGACGGCGCCGTCGCATCACCATCCTGGGGACAGTGATTGGTTTCGTCAGGATAACAGCGCCTGCAGGTTGGACATTCTTTCATCTACGCAAGTCCACAGACGACACAGATTAACATGGATTTACCCGTTATCTGCGTAATCTGTGGATAAGATCACCGGATGACGACGTTTACCAAACGACGTGGCACTACGACCACCTTCACCACTTCGTGACCGTCGATCAGCGCACGCACGCGTTCGTCGGCGAGTGCGGAAGCACGCAGCTCGTCCTCGGAAACGTCCGGCGCGGCAATCACGCGCGAGCGGAGTTTTCCGTTCACCTGGATCGGAATCTCCAGCTCTTCTCGTCGCGCGAGCTCGGGATCCGCGACTGGCCAGCGCGGCACTTCTTTCAGCAAGCCGCCCGCGTGTCCCAGACCTTCCCACATCTCCTCAGCGACGTGAGGCGCAAAGGGAGTGAGCATGATCACCAGCGATTCCAACGCCTCGCGCACGACGAAAACATTTTCCGTCACCGTCTTCAACGGATCGGCGTTCTCGATAGTTTGACTGATTTGGAAGTCACCGATCTGATTGAACAGCTCCATTAACGCAGCCACACTTGTGTTTAAGTGCAACTGTTCGAAATCGCTTGTTATTTTCGCGATCGTCTGGTGCGTCTTCCTTCGTAATGCTCGCGCATCTGCACTCAATTGGCTCAGGTCTACGGGACCACTATGATCTGAGAATGGTTTCTGCCACTTCCAAACCATCGCGTAGACGCGTCTCAGGAAGCGCACTGCTCCCTCGACTTGCGTCTCAGACCACCGCAATTCGTTTTCGACGGGCGCTGCGAACAACACAAACAATCGAGTCGCGTCAGCGCCAAATGCCTGGATCATCTCGTCCGGATCGACTCCGTTGCCGAGACTCTTCGACATCGCTTTCCATTCGTCAGTTCCTTCGACGCGGTTTGTCACCATTCCCTGCGTCAACAAACGCTTCACCGGTTCGTCAAAGTTGACCAGACCGATGTCGCGCATGAACTTGGTCCAGAAGCGCGTGTAGATCAAGTGCATCACTGCATGTGAATCACCGCCGATGTACTGGTCCACCGGCGTCCACTTTTTCGCGACACTCGTGTCGAACGCTTCGCTCTCATTCCGTGGATCCAGGTAGCGGAAGAAGTACCAGGATGAATCGACAAACGTATCCATCGTGTCAGTCTCGCGTCGCGCGGGACCCTGGCACTTCGGACATGTGGTGTTTACAAACTCCGGCACGCCCGCCAACGGCGACTCGCCCGTTCCCGTAAACGTCGCGGTTTGCGGCAGGATCACCGGGAGTTGATCGTAAGGCACCGGCACCATGCCGTCCTTTTCGCAGTAAATTATCGGCACCGGCGCGCCCCAGAACCGTTGCCGCGAGACACCCCAATCGCGAATGCGATACGTCACAGCCGCCTTGCCAAAACCGCTCTTCTCTGCGTGTTCCGCCATCTCGCGCATGGCGACTTCGGAGAGCTTGCCGCCCCAGTCGCCGCTGTTGATCAAAACACCGTAGTCAGTGAACGAGTGTTTGATCTCTGCTGATGCATCACCGGCGGTCGTCGGCGCTGGCTCCGCGTCCAACTGCCGGTGAGTAATCGGCGCTATGACTTGTTTGATGGGCAACGAGTACTTCTGTGCAAACTCGAAGTCACGATCGTCGTGCGCCGGAACGCTCATCACGGCGCCCGTGCCATACTCCATCAGCACGTAATTCGCCACCCACACCGGAAGGGTCTCGCCGCTGAACGGATTGATCGCGAGCACGCCAGTGTTGAGTCCTTCCTTCTCTTCCTCGCCTACTTCGCGACCGGTCGCTCGCTGCGTTCTGATCTTCTGCGCAAACGCTTCGATGTCCTGCTTCAGCGACGAGCCTTCGAGCAGTTCAGCTAACAGCGGATGCTCAGCCGACAAGACTACTGCGTTCGCGCCGTAGATCGTGTCGATGCGCGTCGTGAACACACGAATCTTCTTGTCGCTGTCCTTCACGGGGAAGTCGATATACGCACCTTCACTGCGGCCCACCCAATCGCTCTGTCGCTTCAAAACCTTCTCGGGCCAACCGGCTTCGATCTGCTTTATGTCGGCAACGAGCTGTTCTGCGTAATCGGTGATTTTCAGGAACCACTGTTCCAGATCTCTCTTCTCTACCTGCGTTCCACAGCGCCAGCAGATTCCGCCCGACGACTGTTCGTTCGACAGCACGGTTTGCTCTTTCGGACACCAGTTGACCTGCGAAGCTTTCTTGTAGGCCAAACCGCGTTCGTACATCTTCAGGAAGAACCACTGGTCCCACTTGTAATAGTCAGGCCGGTGCGCGGCGATCTCGCGCGACCAGTCGTAACTGATGCCGAGTCGCTTCATCTGGCCACGCATGTGCGCGATGTTTTCTTCGGTCCAGTCGCGTGGGTTCACGCCACGTTTGATCGCAGCCTGTTCCGCGGGTTGGCCGAAGCTGTCCCAGCCGATGGGATGCAGCACGTTGAAACCCTGGAGGCGCTTGAACCAGGCGAGTGCGTCGCCGATGGCGTAGTTACGCACGTGCCCCATGTGCAGGAAGCCCGACGGGTAGGGCAGCATCTCGAGGCAATAGAATTTCTCGCGCGAATCGTTCGTTGGCGCCTGAAAAACGCCAGATTCAGCCCAGCGTTGCTGCCACTTGTTCTCGATCTGTTCGGGAAAATATTTTTCGTCCATAACGTTATCCAATCATACAGGTCCCCTGATTAAAACTTGCTTGCTTGAGTGTGGAAGTCGCCGCCCTGCCGGAACCACGCACTTAGGCGCGGCGCAGAAGCGGCACCGATAGGAGGAGGCTAGTTGAAGGATATTCCGAAAACATAAACCACGGATTTTACACGTATGTCTATCCGTGTCAATCCGTGACTGCAATCCGTGTTAATCCGTGGTCACAAATGACCGTAGCATCTCCAGGTTTTTGAGGTCGGCGAGGGGATCGTCGTAGGGGGTTTCAAGGATGAAGGCGGCGTGTTTGAGTTTCGGGTGTCGTGCGACGCGGCGCAGGGCGTCGGCGCCGATGTGGCCTTCGCCGATGTGCCAGTGACGATCGACGCGCGAGTTGTAGGGGACTCGCGAGTCGTTGAAATGGATCGCGTGAACATTCTTTGTCTTTACTGTTTTCTGCACTCGTTGAAGCAACGCTTCGAGGCCGTCTTCCTCGCGGATGTCGTAGCCTGCGGTGAAGGCGTGTGCGGTGTCGAGGCAGACGCCCAGTGGAAGCTTCGGGCATACGCGCATGATTTCCTGAAGATGCTCGACGCGGTGACCGATGCAGTCGCCTTGCCCGGCAGTGTTTTCCAGAAGAATGCGTAGCGATCCAAATTTCAGTCCTTTGCACGCGATCTGCAAACTCGCCGCACACAGCGCGATGCCGTCAGCCTCGCACGCGCCACGCGCGCTTCCCGGGTGGACCACGAGGTAATCAACGCCGAGCAGTAGCGCACGCTCGACTTCTTCACGAAACGACGCGCGCGACTTCTGCAGCATCAGATCGTCCGCGGCCGCGAGATTTACGAGATAGTTGCAGTGGATCAAAACCGGCGAGATCTTTGTTTGCTTGCGAGTCTTTCGAAACAACAGGGCGTCTTCGCGGGTCAGCGGCTTCGCCATCCACCCGCGGGGATTGCGTGAGAAGAGTTGTACGGTATCGCACCCCGTCTCCTTGGCAACTAACAGCGCATTATGAACCCCACCCTTGATGGGCGCATGAAATCCGATCTTCATCTGTGAAAATCTGTGGCCTCCATCACTCGCAGCATGTTCCCACCGAGTATCTTATCGACGTCTTTCTCCGTGTAACCGCGCCGCAAGAGCTCTTTAGTGAGGTTTGGCAATTCAGCCACAGTGGCCAGATCCGCGGTCGTGATCTGCACTCCATCAAAATCGGAACCGATGCCAACGTGGTCCACACCGACCAACTTCACGATGTGATCGATATGATCCACGATGCGCGAAACCTTAACCGGCGGCAGGCGACGCGTGTACTCGCGTTGCCTAACTCGATCGCGCGCCATCTTCTTGTGAACCGCATCGCCAGGCTCCGCAGCGGACGCTTCCTGGACCATCGTCGCAATCTCCGCATCGACTTGCTTCTTCTTCTGACTCCAACCCGGTTCGAGATGTTCGGGATAAAAGATCACGTTAACTACGCCACCCGTCTTCGCCAGCGCCCGAATCATGTCGTCAGTTAAATTTCGCGGCACGTCCGCAATCGCTCGACACGCAGAGTGTGTCGCAATCACCGGCGCCGTCGAATTATTCACGATGTCCCAGAACGTCAGATCCGAAACGTGCGAAACGTCGATCATCATCCCCAGGCGATTCATCTCGCTCACGACGTTCTTCCCAAACTCGTTTAGCCCACGCGTCGCGCCAACGTCGTCACCCGAAGACCCGGCCCAGCTCGTACTAACACTCCACGCAGGCGACATGTAGCGAACGCCGAGATCGTAGTAACGCTGCACGTTTTCCAACCGGTCATCGATCGCATACCCACCTTCAAGACCCAACAAAGCAGCTATCTTCCCTTCACTGGCCGCGCGCCGGATGTCAGCCGCGGAAGTCGCGAGCAACCACGTCTCCGGATGCTGCTCGGCAAGCGCACGAACGGCTGCGATTTGATCGTCAGCCCGCTTCATCGCCCGCGTGCCACCCCCGCCAAACAATTGCGGCTCCACCCAGATCGAAAAGAACTGCGCATCAAGACTGCCCGCTTTCGCGCGCACCGCGTCGAAGTGGCCATCGCCGAGTTGTTGTTGAATATCGACGTCTTCGTCAAGCAGACGCTGCGCGGTATCGACGTGCATATCGATCGCGATGGCGCGTTGATGTATCGAGAGTGGATCCACTGATGTGCTTTCGGTGGCAATTGTGTTTTGATTATCGTGATTCATCTTTTTGTTATTACAGCCGGCAGGAAACGTTAGCAGCAAAAACAGTGAAATTAAAACAGCCGCGGTGAGGCTTTTGGAGGAGTTTTTTGGTAAGGTCCACCAATTAGTAATCTCTAGTTTAATGTGGCTCGATTCTGTATTGCGCCCGTATAAATACTGTACGGTACCGGTCTTGCCAAGGGAGTTACAACTACTGTATTGTGCCCGTTTGATTATCCACTCAGCACATGTAAAAGGATCGAGTTTTCCCGTTTCTAGTGTTCTGCGCGGCAGAGATATGGGCCTCCCACCTGATCTCAGTTAATTCCTGAAGGAGTAAACAACATGTACTCAAAAGACGGCAACACCAAAAACAATAAAACACCACGCATCGGCGACGTTGTCTGGCATAACGGCGAGTTTATCAATTGGAACGATGCGCGAGTGCACGTGATGTCGCACGTGTTGCACTACGGTTCCAGTATCTTTGAAGGTATCCGATGTTACTCCACGCAGCAGGGACCAGCCGTCTTTCGCCTGCGCGAACACATGCAACGTTTCCTCAACTCGGCAAAGATTTATCGCATGGACCACACCTGGACGCTCGAGGATTTGTGCAACGCCGTGGTGGAAATGGTGCGACGCAGCGGCATGGAACAGTGCTACATCCGGCCCATCCTGTTTCGCAGTCTCGACGAAGAACATCCGGCTTTCGGTGTGAATCCGTTTCCGAATCCGCTAGCGTGTTACATTGGCGTGTGGGACTGGGGCAAGTATCTCGGCGACGAAGCGATTGAGCACGGCGTTGATGTTTGCGTCTCCACCTGGAACCGGCTCACTCCGAATTCAATGCCGGCGATGGCGAAGTGCGGCGCTAACTACATGAACTCGCAGTTGATCAAGATGGAAGCGCTTGTGAACGGTTTCGCCGAAGGCATAGCGCTCGACGATCGTGGTTACGTGTCGGAAGGCTCGGGCGAGAACATTTTCGTAGTGTCTGGCGATGTAGTTTTGACGCCACCACTCTCCTCTTCAATTCTTCCGGGCATCACGCGCGACAGCATCATCCAGATATGCCAGGAACTCGGCATCACGATAAAGGAACGCACCATTCAACGCGCCGCTCTTTATGTGGCAGACGAGCTTTTCTTGACCGGCACAGCCGCCGAAGTGACACCGGTTCGCTCAGTTGACCGGATCACGGTCGGCAAGGGCGGTCGCGGGCCAATCACGAAGAAGATCCAGGACAGGTTCTTCGAAATCACAAAGGGCGCGCGACCAGCGCCCGGCGACTGGCTCACTTACGTTCGCCAATCAAAGCCGGCGCCCTCCGAGAACAACGGTTTCGAGGCCACTCCGGTCACAAAGGATGACAGCGATACGTCGCCCATCCTGTCGTTCCAGACTGCCGCTCGCGACTAATAAAATAGCCACGGAAAACACGGATTCAGTTAGAAAAAATCCGTGTTTATCCGTGTAATCTGTGGCCAAAACCGAAATTATTGACGGACCTCACACCGTCAAGCTATATTCAATTCTGCGCGCCCTCCCGCGTCAACACTCTCCAAGCAAGTCATTTCGAAACTCTGCCCCGTGATTTTCAGAGTATTTCATGGCCCTAAAAATAGACGATTTACTGCGAGTTGCCTGTAGCCAGAGCGCTTCCGACCTCCACCTTAAGGTGGGGGCATTCCCGTTTATGCGTATCGGCGGCGAGCTCCACCCGGTTGAAAATGCTCCCCGTTTAAAGCCGGAAGACACTTTGGACATGGCGTTCTCCATCATGTCCAATCGTCAAAAACAGCGCTTTAAAGAGATTTCGGAAGTCGATATCGGCTACGGCGTGTCGGGTCTCGGTCGATTCAGGGCCAACATCTTTCAGCAACGCGGCACCGTAAGCATCGTGCTGCGCGTCATTCCCGACATGACGAAGAGCGCCGCGCAACTGGGTCTCCCGCCCGTAATAGACAAGATTGCCGAAGAGCGACGCGGACTGATACTCGTCACCGGCGCCACCGGTTCGGGTAAGTCAACCACGCTTGCGGCGATGATCGATTGCATCAACTCGATGCGCAGCGGGCATATCGTCACGATTGAAGATCCAATCGAGTTTCTGCATCGCGACAAGATGTCGTTTGTTACACAGCGCGAAGTCGACGTCGATACGCGTTCGTTTGCGGACGCTCTTCGTGGCGCCTTGCGACAGGATCCCGACGTCATCCTCGTGGGTGAAATGCGCGACCACGAAACGATTGAAACGGCGCTGACGGCCGCCGAGACCGGGCACCTCGTGCTTTCGACTCTGCACACGCTTGACGCCACGGAAACGATCACACGTATCGTTTCGTCGTTTCCTTCGCACCAGCAGAGGTCCGTGCGGATTCAGTTGGCAGGTATTCTGAGAGCGGTGATCTCGATGCGGCTGGTGCGTGCGGCAAAGGGCGCAGGACGCGTGCCGGCAATCGAAGTGCTCGTCTCAACAGCGACCATTCGCGATCACATCATCAACGAAGAGAAGACTTATCTGATTCGGGAAGCGATTGCAGCCGGCACTTCGCAGTACGGTATGCAGACTTTCGATCAATCGCTGTTTCACCTGCTCCAGTCGCGACTCATCACACAGGAAGAAGCGCTTCACAACGCGACGAATCCGGATGAGTTCAAGATGCGCGTCTCCGGCATCTACTCGAAAGACGACAACCTCGCCACCCACATGACCACGCCCGCAACTTCGGTCGCAGCTCCACCGCCCCCCAGCAACGACTTAGACAGCATCTTCGTAAAACACTAAGCCACAAAAAGGCACATAAGGCACAAAAGAAATCAGGGAATGAACAAGTCATTTCGCCGATTTCTTTTGTGCCTTATGTGCCTTTTTGTGGCTATGTTTTTTGGCGGCGCATGACGCGGACGCCGCCGCGCCAGTCTTCGTTGATGTCGAAGCGGTAAATTTCGATGTCGGGTGAGATGCAGTGGGCAAGGGTTTGGAATGAAGGATGGACGCGCAGGGTTGGGGCGACGAGGTAGACCAGCGGTGGCTCGTCTCGGATCGGGCGCGAGCCGAAGAGTTTTGCTTTCGCGATGTGCCCGCGGCGACGGTGTGCCTCGACGCGGCGCCAGTAGTCAGCGCCCTGCAACACGTGCTCGCGATCCTCTGAAACTTTTAATTCAATTACGACGAGGCGTCCGTCCTGTCGCAGCGCCAGCAGGTCGATCGGTCTGATGCCGAGCTTTGCGCCGCGCGCGGTCCTAAACTGCGCGTGCAGTGGCGCGATAATCAAACCAGGATCAAGGTGGGTGATGTCTCTCCGCAGCAGTGATTCCAGCCATGCTTCCGGCGCCGCGCGATAGAAGGCGTGGCGATGGTCCAGTGCTGAAGCCGAGCGATGCTCGCGCAGGTCGCGCAAGAGGTTCTGCCATTCGTTCCACGTCGACTCATCGAGCAGCCGGCGATGCGCGCGATCGATTCCAAACCAGACTTTTTGACGACCAAGCAACGAACGCACGCGCGCAAACGGAAGTCCGAAGTATCGCAGCGTCTCACCGTGACGCGCCTGCACGACGTCGATGGCATGAGGCGCTTCGGCAATGATCATGACGCTTAGCTCGCTTGGCGTCGCAGCCGCGACCGGAGGAAAGCGGGCCAGCTTCTTTTTCCATAACTCCTGCTTGTCCGGACAATGCTCTTCAGCCAGCAACGCCAGCTCATCGTCAACCGTGAACACTCTGATCGTCTTTCTCAGACTACTGCGCAACAGCGAGAGCCGATAGATCAAGGGCATGAGAAGCTCCGGCGAGACAATCAGCCAGAGCTGCTCGACATACGGCGGCTTGATGCGATCGGACGTACGCCGGAACCACAAGAGCACCGACGATAAGAACGAGTCAACCACGCCGGGCTGGCTCGCCACGACTGGACCAGTGACCGCAATTCTTTCTCTTTTCCTTCGCAGCAGAATCTGAGCGTGACGGCCGGGCTGCCCTGGTCTAGTTCCGCGACTCAACGCCAATCGCTCGATCGTCGTCTGAGGCTCCAGAGTCGCCGCCAGTTGGGCCAGACGTTCGCATCGGAGTTGGCGCGCGGCACGGATCGTCGCGGCAACGTGTTTCGCGGTAGTGCGTGGAATCAGTTGAATCAGCTCGCGCCTGGCGCCCATCCGTCGCGAAGTCTCCAACTCTAGCGCCTGTCGATTCCAGTTCCACGCAAGGACGCGCCAGAGCCGGTTTCCCTTTTCAGTCCAGCACGAGAGCACCAGTCTGTTATGAACGATCGCCACGTCGAGCTCGTCTCGTCGTAACGATTGCGACGTTCCATCATTCGCGACATACAACCACTCAGCGTGCGCGCGAAACAGCGCCGCGATTTGCTGGAACGCAAACTCTAATAGCGTCGGAGATGTGAGGCGCTGAAGCATCGTGAGGTTTCGTCGTTACTTCTACCCTGTGCTACATTTTTGGTCAACTAAATCATGAAGAACATTTATCTCGCGGGAGCAGTACGAACACCAATCGGCAGATTTGGCGGCACCCTCGCATCGTGGAGTGCAGCCGATCTCGGCGTTGCGGTAGCAAAGGAAAGTCTGCGCCGAGCAGGCGTGGCAGTCGATCAAATCACCGACTCGATCTGGGGTTGCGCGCGCCAGGCCGGCGGTGGACCAAACGTAGCGCGACAGATCACATGGCGCGCCGGCGTGCCGGAAACAGTCCCTGCCGCCACGATCAACCAGGCGTGCGGCTCCGGACTAAAAGCCATCATTCTTGCCGCGCAGGAAATCATGCTCGGTCGCAGCGACGCCATACTCGCGGGCGGCACGGAAAGCATGTCGCGCGTGCCTTATTTCGCCGAAGGGGCACGCTGGGGCATGCGCATGGGCAACACGCAACTCGTGGACGGCATGTATCGCGACGGCTTCAGCGATCCCCTTTCGGGACTGTTGATGGGCCAAACCGCGGAGAAGCTCGCGCGACAGTATGAGATCTCGCGTCAAGAACAGGACGAATTCGCACTGCGGTCGCAGCAGCGAGCAGAAGCGGCAATCGAATCCGGCCGGTTCAAAGACGAAGTGATGCCTCTCGAGATCACCGGCAAGAAGGGCGAATCAACCAGCTTTGACAAGGACGAACATTGCCGCGCCGGCACGACACTTCAGGATCTGGCGAAGCTCCAACCAGTCTTCTACAAAGACGGCACAGTGACTGCGGGCAACTCATCCGGTATCACCGACGGCGCCGCAGCTGTGGTTGTCTTGAGTGAAGACGGACTAAAACGCTTTAGCGCCACAGCGCAAGCGCGAATTGTCGATTATGAGATCTGCGGCGTCGCACCGGATATCATGGGCATTGGGCCAGTGCCCGCTGTGCGCGCGTTGTTGCAGCGACAACGTCTTAATCTTTCCGAGATTGATTTAATCGAACTGAACGAAGCCTTCGCGGCGCAGGTGATCGCGTGCGATCGAGAACTCCATTTCGATGCCGATCGCTTGAACGTTAACGGTGGCTCGATCGCTTTGGGCCATCCAATCGGTTGCACTGGCGTTCGGATCACAACCACGCTGATACACGAAATGCAAAAGCGCCGGGCGCGACTCGGACTCGCAACACTCTGCGTCAGCGGCGGTCTCGGACTCGCACTCCTGCTGGAACACGCATGAACCAGCTGAAACGAAAGCGGGCGCTACTCTGTTGCTCCCTTCTCGTTTTTGCCTCGTGCAGTTCTCAAAACAACTCACGTGCAACGAACACCGCTCCGGCGGATACTGTCGCTTCCTCTACGCCTCCCTTTCAAACAAAGGAACCGGAGCGTTATCGAGCCACACGCACTATCACCAGCGTTACAGCCGACGGGAAAACCACCGTCGCAAAAAGCTCGACTGCTAAAGACGGCGAGATGCGTCGCACTGAATCCGAGGTCGGATCGAGAAAGCTGGTCTTCCTCAACGTTCCTGAGGGCACGTTCGTTTTATTGCCTGACGAAAAAGTCTACGCAAACACCTCGAGCGATGCACCAGTCCCTGGCTCAGCAGAGGACGGGGAGCTCACACCGGAAAAACTGCTTCACGACGACATCGGGAGCACCAGCTATCAAAAGCTCGGCACCGAATCGGTAGCAGGGCGCAACACAAATAAGTATCGCGTCGTTGTTAACAAATCGAACCCCGCTAACGTCAGCCCAATTGAGACGTTGATCTGGATTGATGAAGCTCTCGGCATGCCCATCAGATCCGAGACCAAATCACCCGATGGCACGCAGGTCACGATGGAACTTTCGGAAATCGAGCTTAACATTGACCGTCATCTCTTCGAGATCCCTAACGATTTTAAAAAGGTTACCTTTAGTGACTTACGGAAGCTCTTTGTAGGAGTGGCCCTCCGTGGCCACCCCGGTAATGCGTCATAAGCGTGGGGTGGCCACGGAGAGCCACCCCTA
>JAICQI010000701.1 GCA_025937955.1 Pyrinomonadaceae bacterium | reverse complement strand
GTTCTTCTTTTCGGGGCTAAATTAGTTTCCTGCTAACGGTTCCGGGAGATCGGCGACTGTGTAGGCCATGACGGCCATGGTGGCGACGCAGAGTGCGAGCTCTCGCGGGTCCACCTTATCCAGTGTGTCAGCCGGCGTGTGATGGATGTCGAAATAGTGTGCGCCGTCCACGTCCAAACTGGCGCCGACGACTCCTTCACGCATAATTGGTCCAATGTCTGCGCCGCCTCCGTCTGCAGCAATGCCGTCCGCTCCGATGCCCGACAACAGTTTCGCGATCTCCTGAAGATTCGATCTCACTTGCGGTGGAGCGGTGTCGACCAATCCGAAACCTTCCGGTCGATAAACTCCCGAATCAGATTCGATCGCAAGGATGTGTTTCGGTATCTCTGCTCGATGTGCGTCTCGATACGCGTTGCCGCCGCGCAAACCGTTTTCTTCGTTTGTGTAGAGCACCACGCGGATGGTCCGTCGTGGACGAAGTCCGAGCTCTTTCAACAATCTTGCAGCTTCCCACGCCACAATGCAGCCACCGCCATCATCATGCGCCCCCTGGCCCACGTCCCACGAATCAAAATGGCCACTGATGAGCACGATCTCGTCCGGCTTCTCGGTGCCTTTTAGTTCCGCGATCACGTTTGCCGACTCCGCGTCAGGCAGAAACTTTGCTTCCATTTTGAGTTTGAGCCGGGGACGATCGCCGCGATCATTCATGCGCTGCAAAAACTCCGCCACCTCGATCGTAATCGCTGCAATCGGAATTTTCGGTTGATTGGGATCGTAGGCCATCGCGCCCGTATGCGGCGTTTGCAAACTCACCGGACCGATTGAACGCACGAGCGCCGCGACGGCGCCATAACGAGCAGCGCGTGAAGCGCCCTGGTGTCGATACATAACTGTTGCGCCGTAACCTTTATACGGCGCGTTATAAACGACAATCTTTCCGCGCACCTGCTCGCCCAGTCGATCAAGCTCGGCGTAGTCGCGCACCACGACAGCCTCGGCAGAGATACCATCCGCCGGAGTGCCGATACTGTTTCCCAAGCCGAGCATTTGCAGTTTTCTCGGCTCGGGCGCCAGCATTTCAAGACTCTCTTCGCCGCGCACCCAATGTGGCACCATCACTTTTTCCGCGCGCACGTTGTCGAGGCCATCGCGTTTCATCTCCGTCACGGCCCACTTGATGGCACGCTCGAGACTTTTCGAGCCACTCAAACGATGGCCGATATGGTCCGTGAGATATGCGAGTCGCGTATATGCACGATCGCTGGTCAGTGCCGCGCCGATAATTCGTGCTGCGGCAACGCGATAGCCGTCGATCCTGACCGTGGGCGGCGGCAGCGGAGCCGGCGTTGGCGTTGGCGAAGCGAGTACTTGCGCTGTTGGATTGCGACTCTGTGTTTGACCCTGCGATGTGAGAACGGTCGTAAAGATGAGTGTGAAAACGAGTGCGAACAGTTTCAGGAAACGCACGTGCGCAATCCTCCGTTGGACCTATGAGCTATTGTGACGACAAAACTCAGGCAGTTTAGCGTAAGGGCTTAAGGGCGACAAACTTTCCGAAAAAAATTTCGACAAGCTGTCGAATTTCCGCCCCCCTTGTTCGACTAACCATCAGAAGACGAAGCTCGACAATAATACGTTAACCAAAAAGCAACCATAAAAGGAGAGTAACTAATGTCAGCAACAAATCCGGCCCGCACTGAGCCAGCCCCGCAGAAGATCACTACCTTTCTCTGGTTTGACAACAATGCCGAAGAGGCAGTGAAGTTCTATTGTTCGATTTTCAAAAACTCTCGCATCTTGAATACGACGCATTATGGCGACTCAGGTGCGGGTCCGAAAGGCACAGTAATGACCGTAGACTTTGAGCTCGATGGCCAGAGGTTCGCGGCGTTGAATGGTGGTCCAACGTTCAAATTCACGGAAGCGATATCGCTTGTCGTTAACTGTGAAACCCAGGAGGAAATCGACTACTTCTGGGAGAAACTTTCCTCCGAAGGCGGACGGGAGGTTGAGTGCGGCTGGGTCAAAGACAAGTATGGATTGTCATGGCAAATCGTGCCGGCTATTTTGTTCGATGAGCTATTTCTGGGTGGCGACAGCCAGACGGATCGAATCATGCGGGCGGTCATGACGATGAAGAAGCTCAACATCGAGGAGTTGAAGAAAGCCGCGGCAGGGACGTAACGCCGCTGAAATCGGGTCCGTACCGTAACGCGGTAGCGGCGGGTTCGCTTTGGTGTCGTGACCCGACGCTACCGCGTTACGGTACTGACCCGAACTCCCGGGGCTTTTAATCACTGACGGTGCTTGGTTGCTGTGTCACCAAAACTGGGAGTGCTTTCTCTTTCGGGGCGCGCCGGACCATGAATGGTTTCTCACAGAACCAGAAGAAGACCCACGCAAACACTATCGTCGCCGGAATCACCACCAGAAATACATTCACAACTTGCAACAACGCCGGATGGGTCCAGCGCCACGATTGCATGATCACCAGCTCGTGCGTCAGGTAGATCGAATACGAAAAGATCCCGAGCGTCGAGAAGCCAGATACCAGCGAAGGCAGCCGCGCCTGGCGCAGCCAACTCTCTTCTGCCAGCACCATCCTGTTCACGAGGATAAAGAACCCGAGGCCCCAAAGCGGATGAATCAGGAACCAGCTCAAGTTGTGCAGGAACGTATCTTTTTGAATTGCAGGTAAGTAATCCCCAAGTGCGGAAGCGGCGATTATCAACACCGTCGCCAGACGCAGATCGCGTGACCAGCCACGCAGACGAACCAATCCAAACATCACCTCGACGCCGATCGCGCCGAGCGCCCACGTGAACCAGTGCGCCGCCGCCGATTCAGGGACGGGTATGCCGAACCCGGTCTTGAGCCAGACGACGTGACTAAACAACATCCATCCGAACCGCGCGAAAAGACAGACGGCGATCGTTACTCCCCAGCCCCAGCGCACCCGCATAAAGAGCAAGAGGAAATACGCCAGGTAGAGTTGTTCTTCGATCGCGAGCGTCCAAAAGACGCCGTTGATCGAGTAGCACGTGCTGGCATCGAGATTGTGAAGCATCAGCAAGTGCATGACGACGTCGTAAATGAAAAAGTGCGTCACGTTGATGCCAACGGTCCATGCGGTCAGCAGCAGGAAAAGCAGCAGCGTGATGATGTAAGGTGGGTAGAGGCGGCGAATTCTTCGTTTCCAGAACGAGCCGAAGCGAATGTCGGGTTCTGTTCCGGCTGCTTTGGTCCTGGCCCATTGCATGTGAATACAAAAGCCGGAAATCACGAAGAAGAGGAAAACGCCGATGTAGCCGAAGGAGCTCGCGAATTGGACCAGGCGAACCGGATACTGCAGGAGGTTGTCAGGAATGTTTTTGCCTTGTTCGACGGCGTGATAGAAAACCACACCCAAAGCGGCAGCTCCCCGAAGCGCATCGATGCCACGCAGGCGTCTAATAGTGGGGGAGTTTGTCATTGGGGGAATATTTGTAGGGGCGGCACGCCGTGGCCGCCCCAGTCTGCGAAATTCAACGCTGGGGCGGCCACGGAGTGCCGC
>JAICQI010000306.1 GCA_025937955.1 Pyrinomonadaceae bacterium | reverse complement strand
TGTTGCCGGTGACATTCGCGTTCCAACTGTTGGTAAGTGCGGAACCGTCGGTGAATTCCCAGTTAACGCTCCAGCCGTTTATTGCGCTGTTGCCGTTGTTGGTGATGACAATCTGACCAACAAAGCCACTGTTCCACTGGTCGGCAACAACGAACTCACAGTTTCCAGTCGGTTCCGGAGTAGGTGTTGGCGACGGCGTCGGTGTCGGCGTTGGCGTTGGCGTTGGCGTTGGTGCTGTGCCCGACGTTGTGAACCGCCATGTTGGACCAGTGGCCGTTTGATTAGCCATGGTCTTACCAACTATACGCCAGTAGTACGTCACCCCGTTTTGAAGACCCGAAACCAAATAGTTCTCCGAACCTCCTGAGCCGACAGTCCCGGTGACCACGTCAGTTGCAATTAGTTCCAGACTACTCTCATTTGTCCCCAGGTAGACGTCGTACTTGTGTGCCCAACCTCCTCCTTCCCAAGTCAGCATCACCGATTGTGCGGCGGTAGCACCATGGCTCGGGGCAAGGTTAACCGGCACGTTCGGCGGCAGCGGTACAAAATTTTCATATTCTGTAGTCGAGCTCCACTTCCGGTTGAACTGATCCACGAACCACTGAAAGAACCACGTCTTCGTCGTGAAGTAGTTGTGTTCTTCCTGAAAGTTGAACGATTGCCAACTCCAATTGGACGAGCCAAAGATCGTCAGGCCGCGTCCATACAGAGTCACTGACTTCTGGTGATTGAGCCCGCGGTGCTTTCGCATGCGGACCTGCACTCCTGCCGCGTACAGCCGGTCTATGTTGTAAGGTCCTGTAACTTCAGCGCTCGGCCTGCTCGCATCAAAGCGGTACTCATGAGGCTCCGCAAGCAAACGCACCGTTACCCCTCGATTCAAAGCGCGCAGCAACGCATCACAGATACCAATATCCGTGAGGCGATACATCGTAAGATCGATCTTTTGTGTTTCTCGATCGATTTCCGCGATCGTACGTAGGCCGTAATCCTCAGCTGCATTCTTATTCGGGAGGAAGTTCACCGCTGGATCGATCGCAAACGTCGGGTACTTGCGAGTCAGTGGTGCGGCGATGTTAGCGTAGTTTTTATAAGTAGTAGTGTCGGTCCATAGGTCGTCATAACGGGTCTTGAAACTATGAACTACTGACGCATCCTCGGCGAAGTACCAGGCACCATCCACGTAATTTGCGTACGGCTCGTAAGGTCCGACGTCAGCGTCGCCGAAATTAGACCCGGTGAAGACCACCTTGTTCTGGCCGCCAAGCAGCATCAATTTCACGTGCACGATGCCACCACCGAGCTTGGTGCGCATGGGAATGCCTGCAGCCTGGAACTTGTCAAGCATCGCCTGGTTTTGCGGAAACTTTATAGCGCGCGGTTCTACTATAAGACGAACAGGCACACCCGCCTGATACCTCGCGATGATTGCGTCGGCGAGTTGCGGTAACTCGAACATGTAAAAAGCCATGTCGATACCGACAGTCTCTTTCCGGACGAGGTCGATCAAGCCGTCGTAGCAGTACTCAAACGAAGGATCGCACAGCCGTTCCTGAGCCGTAGCAACGGGAGGAGTGAGAAGATAAAACCCGATTAGCAGCCAGCAAGCTAAAGCCAAACGGACCCGCACGACCATGCCAAATCTCCTGCCAGACTGTTGAATGCCGAGGAATGTATTGTGTCCCGGTGTAAAAAGTCTTTCAAGATTATTTCGAAGAGATGGCGGCAGTTTTCTTCCGCATGATAGAGTTCAAGTATGAAACCCTCGCCGAGGTCTGTTGTCTTTATCCTCGCCATTCTCATATGGCTTGTGATTGGGTGGCCGTTCGCTCAGCGCTATCATCCAATCGCGGAAGGACTTTTCAATTTCGTTTTCCTTCTCGGCGTGATTGTGCTCCCAACCTTTCTGGAGTGGCTGGACAGACGTAACCCGCACCACTAAACCAGGCACGTAGCAGTTTAGATAGCATCAACTGCAAATTGTTCCTAATGGCGCTGCCGTACTTGCAGAGCTTTTTAACACGGCCCTCGCATGGCGTGCTCCTCATTCTATTGGGACTTCGTCGGCGTCTGAATTCTTGGGAAGTAGCGGGCCACGAAGAACAGGTACACGAGCCAGAAGGCAAGCCAGACAGACGCGACGATACGAAGCCTAACCAGGAACAGAACCAGACTTGGCGCGAGGAACATCGTGGTATACCCAAGAAGCCAGAACCGATCGGCTCGCCGGGCGTGTAACGCCCTGTCGGTGTCGTTCATCGCTCCGCCAAGCGAGCACCGGTAGTAGTGCAACGTCGCGAACACGAGTGAGAAGGTCGCGACACCCATCGCAATCAGTGTGGCCTGGAACAACACAGGATTGATCCTGCCGCTCTCGAATCTCGGATACAAAAAGAACAGCATGAAGGTGAAGATAGCGATGTTCGAGGCCGCGAGCGTATAGGTCCGAGTGACGTTGACCGCGGCAAGATCTTCTCGCATCAAATTCCTCCACTTCGACGCATGCGGCTGACTGACGGTAAGCAAGCAGCAGCACGAACTAGTTCAACCGCCGACCATTTATCTACAAAACCTCGCGATGTATCGGGACTCGCGTGCAACGATTCCTTATGCTTATGCGTCGCCTCTGGGCGCGCTGTCAATGGTGGAGCGAACTACCGCCGAAGACTATATTAGTTATTAGTCCAAGTTCACTTCTAATCGTCATCTACACCGAGAGGCCGAATCGCAGCTCTCGGCAAATTGGCTCGCTAAATCTACTCGGAAGGGTATTGACTTTGGTTTAGAAGTGAAATAGCCCTGATTGCCGGTTAACTTGACGATCCGTGCGCGCACCCCTATCATATCTCGTTTGGAAAATGCGGCATGGTGCCGCCTATAGAGAGTGACGAAATGAAACCAGGAATTCATCCAGAATACGTTGAAATTACGGTCACCTGCGCGTGTGGCGAGTCCTTCAAGACTCGCTCCACCAAGAAAGGTGACCTGCACGTCGAAATCTGTTCGGCTTGCCATCCATTCTTTACCGGAAAACAAAAGCTGGTCGATACCGCAGGACGTGTCGATCGCTTCAACAAGCGCTACGGCAAAAAACCAGCCGCCGAAAGCGCAGCCTCTCCACAGCATTAGCCAAATCAGCTTCCACGCGCCGGCGCCAGTTAGTAGCTCGCTCAAGTGAACTACAACAAACGCCGGCATTTTTGTAACTTCAGATCTTTCGAATATGAGCACACCAGAACGAGATCTAATCGTCGGCGGCCAGGCCGTTATCGAAGGCGTGATGATGCGCACTCCCAACGCTTACGCGATTGCGGTGCGCAAAGCTGACGGCACCATCGTGAACACCGCGGCGCGCCTGCCTAAGTGGAGCGACAAGTATCCCTTGTTGAAACTGCCCGTGTTGCGCGGCGGAGCGGTGCTGGTGCAATCGATGGGTCTGGGCATCAAGGCCTTGAACTACTCCGCCAACGAAGCTTTCGCCGAAGCTGAAGAGGCCGAGGCGAAAGAGGTGAAGGTAGCGCTTTCGCCGGCAGTGATTGAAGGGGAAGGAGACTTTGCAGGTTTGACTGGCGCGGTGCCCGGTCTCATTCCCGTTCCGACGCAGAAGCGGTCCAGCGACGAGCTCAAGAAAGGGACCACGGCTGCTGCCGCTGGGTCAATCGTGTTTGCGCTGATCTTCAACGTGCTGCTTTTCGTTGCGGCTCCGTTGTTGCTCACCAACGCGCTCTTTATCGCAGCAGGTTGGGCAACGGCTCCCGCAGCGGCGAGCGCGCCGGCCGTTCCGGGTGAGACTTCGGCTGCGACTGCCGAGCCCGCCGAAAAGGCGTGGTACTCGGAGGCCTGGTCCAGCGTGCGCACCTACCTGCATCCGGTGCGTCCGTCAGTGGCCTTCAACTTGATCGACGGGCTGATTCGCATGACATTCTTTTTGATCATGATCTTCAGCTTCTCGCTCTTGAAGGACATACGTCGGGTATTCCAGTATCACGGCGCCGAACACAAGACAGTGTTCACCTGGGAAGCAGGCTTGCCGCTGACGGTCGACAACGCGCGGCCACAGCCACGCCAACATCCACGCTGTGGCACGAGTTTCCTGATGGTGGTGATGCTCGTTGCTATCGTGCTCTTTTCAGTGATTAAGTTTGATTCGTTGTTGTTCAATTTTCTGATTCGCATCGCGCTGATGCCTGTCGTCGCCGGACTCTCTTACGAGATCATTCGCTTGTCGGCGAAGAAAGAGAGCAGTTGGTTCTTCAAGTTTATGACGCGGCCTGGTGTGTGGCTGCAAAACATCACTACGCAGGAACCCGACGACAAACAGCTCGAAGTCGCGATCGAAGCGTTGAAGGAATCTTTAAAGCTGGAGCCGCAAACCGGAGAACCGGCACCGGCGCCGCTGTCGTGAGGACGTCATGTTAGACAAACTAGATCAGATCGTTAGCAGGTACGAAGAGTTGACCCGGGAGCTGTCGTCTCCCGAGTTGCTGTCGAATCCGTCTGCGTATGGCAAAGTGGCGAAACAACATCGTACGCTCGGCGAAGTCGTGCAAAAGTATCAGGCGTGGAAAGGCTTGAAAAAGGAACTGGCGGACGCACGCGACTTATTCGACACCTCCGATGACGATGAGATGCGCGAAATGGCGCGTCTCGAGCTTGACTCGCTGCAGACAAGGATCGACGAAGCCGACCGCGAGCTCAAACTCCTGCTCATCCCCACCGATCCCAACGACGAAAAGAATGTGATTCTCGAGATTCGCGCCGGCACTGGCGGCGATGAGGCGACGCTGTTTGCCGCCGAGATGGTACGCATGTATTCGCGTTACGCTGAAAAGCAGCGCTGGCGGTTCGAAGTGCTTGAAGCTTCTGAATCCGGTATCGGCGGGCTCAAGGAAGCGATTGTGTTGATTGAAGGCGATAAGGTCTATTCCAAGTTGAAACACGAGTCGGGCGTTCATCGTGTGCAGCGTGTGCCGCAGACTGAAGCGAGTGGACGGATTCACACGTCAGCAATCACCGTGGCGGTGTTGCCGGAAGCCGAGGAAGTCGACGTGAAGATCGATGCAAAAGATCTTCGTATCGATACGTTCTGCTCGTCGGGACCGGGTGGTCAGTCAGTGAACACGACTTACTCCGCGGTGCGTATCACACACCTCCCCACGAATACGGTCGTTTCCATGCAGGACGAGAAGTCGCAGATCAAGAACCGCGAAAAAGCGATGCGCGTTCTACGTGCGCGTTTGCAGGAACTCGAAGAGCAGAAACAACACGAAGCGCAGGCGAGCGAACGGCGCTCGATGGTCGGATCGGGCGATCGCTCCGAAAAGATTCGCACTTACAATTTCAAAGAGAACCGCGTAAGCGATCACCGCATCGGCTTGACGATTCACCAGCTCGATCTCGTGATGGAAGGAAACCTCGACCCCTTCATCGACGCACTGGTGGCGCATTACCAGGCGGAGAAGTTGAAGACTGAAGCAGTAGCAGCCTAGCTCCGCACACGCAACGAACAAAGGTCCTTCGCGCAATGCCCCTTGCTACGAACGTCCTCCTGATCCGTCATGGCCAGTCCAAGGGAAACGCTGAACGTCGCTTCGGCGGCCACACGGCAACGCCTCTATCAGCTCGTGGCCACCGGCAGGCAGAGTTAACCGCACGCACTCTCAAATCAGAATCGCTGACTGCGATCTATTCGAGCGACCTCGCCCGCGCCATCGAAACAGCACGACCACTTTCAAACCTCACCGGCTTGCCAATTCACGGTACCAACGCCTTTCGCGAGCGCAGCGTGGGCGTGATGGAAGGTCTGACTTTTGAGGCCGCCGCTCAACAACACCCGGAACAATACGCCGCCCTGCTCCGGCGCGACTTCGAGCACGTGCTGACGGGCGGCGAGAGTTATCGACAGTTACTCGATCGCGCTCGTCAAAAGCTCGACGACATCATCGAACAAAACCGCGGTGGCAAGATCGCAGTCTTCAGCCACACCGGCACCATCTGCATCCTGGCTCTTCACCTCATGGGCGCCCTTGACGCCCCGGAGCTCAAACCCGTCTGGATCTCGAGCGCCAACTGCGGCATCACGAGATTTGAATTGCGTGAAGATGGCTTCGTGAGAGTTCTAAACGTTAACGATACAAGCCACCTATCGGCGATCTAGCCACAAAAAGGCACATAAGGCGCAAAAATGATCTCGGAACTGAATTTCGTTGTGCCTTTTGTGCCTTTTTTGTGGCTAGTTCTTTTTCTGCAGTTTGATGTCACGTACGCCGTGCAGAATGCCGTCGCTGCCGCGCGTTAACTTCAGTATTGGCGAGAACGAACCCTGGGCCAGTGCGTTTCGCTTATCCTCATCGCTAATGAACCGATCGTCCTCAAAGTGATACTCGTCGATCCCGTATTCAGGATAGCCTGGGCCGGAGATGTAGGCGTGAATGTGTGCGGGGTTTCTGCTGCCGGGATAGGAACCGGGTTTGATGGTCCGAAATTCGTACCGCCCTTCCTTGTTTGTACGCATCGATCCGTGTATCCGCGTATTACGCTGGTCACTTCCGGTCGTTGAATAAACTCCAGTCGCGTCGGTTTGATAAACGTACAGACTGATTCCTTCCACCGGCGTGCGGCCGTCCGGAGCGTAGATCGTACCTGACACGATCAGCGGCTCACCGGGTTCCTTGTCGCCGCAAATCGAGATCTTCCATGAGCCGCCGGCAGCAGGAGTTGCGAGTCCCGTCGCGCGCGCACAGCTCGTGAGCTCCACGACGCCCAGTCCGATCAGCGGCAAGGTCAGCGCGGTTGACGAGACTCGACGTAAAAACGATCTTCGATCGAGAACACTTTGAGTATTCATTGCCTTACCTTTCGCGAGTATGGATCTTAGCCACAAAAAGGCACATGAAGCACATAAAAAGAAATTTAGTTATGAAATTATTTTCTTGCGCCTTATG
>JAICQI010000495.1 GCA_025937955.1 Pyrinomonadaceae bacterium | reverse complement strand
CGTGGCGTCATTATTTGTGAGACGGGCGGCCACGGAGTGCCGCCCCTACAATTGCTATTCATAGTGCAGCGCTACCAACGGATCGACGCGTGTCGCTCTGCGCGCCGGGATGAAACACGCCAGCAGCGCAATGCCGATCAAAACCGCTGACACAACACCGATCGTCCACCCATCTGTTGGTGTTACACCGAACAACAACGTAGTCATTAACCGCGTCAACGCGTAAGCTCCCGCCAATCCGAGTGCGACACCGATACTTACCAAAACGAGACCATCGCGAATGATCAGCTTGAGCACGTCGATCGCGCGTGCGCCCAATGCGAGACGAATCCCGATCTCCTGTGTTCGTTGCGTAACCGCATTCGACATCACGCCATAAATTCCGATCGCCGCAAGAACCAAAGCCAGCCCGGCAAACACAGACAACAGCGACATGTTGAATCGCCGCGCCGCAAACGAGGTCGCCGCAACTTCGCTCATCGTCTCGACTCTCGTTACCGGTAACTGCGAATCGACTTTCCAGATCTGTTGTTTCAGATCGCCGGACGCATTGCCTTGCGTGCGCACGGCAAAAGACATCCATCGCTTCCACGGATTGATCTGCGTGTAAGGCGTGTAGAGAGCCGGCTCCTCGGGTACGTCCAAACCGAAATGCTTCACGTCTCCCACAACGCCGACGATCGTGATCCATTGGACCTGCGGGTTACGCGCCCAGCGGACTCGTTTGCCGAGCGGATCTTCGTTAGGAAAATGCTGGCGCACCAGCGTTTCATTCGCGATACCAACCAACGGGGCTTTCTCGTCAAAGTCCGGCGCCGCGAAATCGCGTCCGCGCTGCAAAGGGATCTGCATGACGTTGAAGTAGTCGCCCAACACGCTGCGAGTTTCGACACTCGGTTCGTCGCCCGGCGCGATTGGCGGGCGGTTCTCGACGAGAAAATCGTGATTGAGTGAGTCACCGCTGAGCGGCAGCTCACTGATCATCGCAGCCTGCACGCCCGGCAGTGAGTTCATGCCGGCGAGGACTTGTTTGCGAAAACGCGTTTGCGAGGCCACGTCCGCGTAACGAGTCTCAGGCAATTCAACGCGCATGGTGACCAGGTTTTCGGGATTGAAACCGGGATCGACTGAACGCAGATTCCAGAATGTTTTGACGAGCAAGCCGGCGCCGACCAGGAGCACGAGCGCGACTGCAAGCTCGACTATGACAAACGCGCTGCGCAATCGTTGTCGCGCGCTTCCGGCGGTACTGCTGCGGCCGCCTTCCTTGAGCGCGTCGCCGACCTGACCGCGCGAAGCAGTCCAGGCCGGTACGAGTCCAAAGATCAGTCCGGTCAAAACTGAAATGCCGAGCGTGAAACCAAGCACACGGCCGTCAACTCCGATCTCAGCCACACGCGGCAGGTTCTCAGGCTTGAACGATACGAGCAGACTCGTGGCCCAAAACGCCAGCACAATTGCCGCAGCGCCGCCAGCGAGTGATAGCAACAAGCTCTCCGTCAGCATCTGCCGCATCAAGCGCCAGCGCCCGGCGCCAAGCGCGCCGCGAATCACGAATTCCCGTTGTCGCTCGGCGGCGCGCGCCAACAACAGGTTCGCGAAGTTCGCACAAGCAATCAGCAACACAAAAGTCACTGCCGCAAACAAGATCAACAACGAGGTCCTTGTCTCGCCGACGATCCGTTCGTGCAACGCAAACAACACTGTGCGACGGTTTTTGTTCTCGTCCGGATATTGCGCGGCGAGGTTCTGGTCCACCACCGCCATTTCCGCGCGCGCCTGTTCGATCGTCACGCCCGGCGCGAGTCTGCCGTACGTGCGCAGGAAATGAACGCCGCGATGATTTGCGGCGACAGGATTCGAAACGTGCACCGGTGTCCACGCTTCGGTGTTGTCACGAGGCGTGACAAAGCCGTCGGGCATCACACCGATGATGGTGTACATGTTGGCGCTGAGCGGAATCGCTTTCCCGAGGATCTGTTCGTCGCGATTGAACTGTTTGACCCACAAGTCGTGACTCAGCACGACTACGAACGGAGCTCCGTTTCTGTCGTCTTCGTTGTTAATGAAACGGCCGCGTGCAGGTCTGACGCCGAGAGTTTCAAAGAACCCGCCGGTCACTTGTCCGATCTGAAATTGAATCGGCTCGTTGCCACCCGTATAAGCCAGTGGCTGCATAACCATGCCGCCAAGCCTGCTGAACGTCTTACTTTGCGACTCAACATCGGCGAGATCGGGCGGTGACTGGTTCGATCTGAAACTGACTAGCCTTTCCGGATCGTCGTAAGGCAACGGTCGCAGCAAGACCGCATTGATGACGCTGAAGATGGCGGTGTTGACGCCAATGCCAAGCGCGATTGTGACAACAGCGATAGCCGTGAAAGCAGGTCGCTTCAACAAGCTGCGCACACCGTAGCGAATGTCTTTAATTATTGAATCCATAATCTTTATACGTCCTATAGGTCCTATAAGACCTATTCGTAGCGAAGCGCTTCCAACGGATCGACCTTCGTTGCGCGGCGCGCGGGGACGTAGCACGCGATCAGCGCCACCAGCAGCAGCCCCAGCGTGATCGCCACGAACGTCAACGGATCGTTCTCGCCAACACCGAACAAGAGACTCCTCAGCAAACGCACCAGCGCAAACGCCGCGACCAGCCCGAGCACCAGTCCAGCACCAATCACCGCCATTCCCTGCCCCAGGATCATCTTCAACACATCGCTGACCTGCGCTCCGAGCGCGATGCGAATCCCGAGCTCGTGCGTCCGTTGCGTAACCGCGTAGGCAGTAACCCCGTAGATGCCTGCCGCGGACAACAGCATCGCCACCGTGCTGAATAGTCCTAATAAAAAGAGATTGAAACGCGGCTGGGTGATCGACTCGCTGACGACGTGGTCCATCGTCTTCACGCTCGATACGGGAACGGACTTGTCGACTTCATTCACGATCTGTCGCAGCGAACCAGTCAAACTCGACGGTTCGACACTCGAGCGCACCACGAGCGACATGGCCGGCCAGCGTTCCTGCAAAGCCGAAAAGTACAGTTCCGGATTGGGTTCCTCGCGAAGCTCCAGACTGCGAACGTTGGCGACAACACCGACGATCTCCCACCAGATCGGCTGCTGGTTATCGTCAACATTTCCGAAAGTGATCCTCTTTCCAATCGGGTTTTCGTCCGGAAAGATGTCCTGCACCAGTTTCTGGTTGACGATCATCACGCGTGGAGCGTTTTCACCATCGCGATCCGTGTAAGCGCGCCCCTGCAAAACAGGGATACTCATCGCGCGGAAGTAATTCGCACTGACAACGCGATAGTTCACGCTCGGCCACTTGTCGGGAGTGGTAACGGGACGACCTTCAACACGAAATCCCGACGTTGGTCCTTTATCCAAAGGCAACGTGTTGATGATGCCCGCGTCCTGCACACCGGGAACGTTGCTGAGCTTTTCGAGCACCTGGTTATAAAACTTCATACCGTCGGCGTTGGAGCGGTAGTTTGGACCCGCAGGCGTTAGCCGCGCCGTCAACACCTGCTGCGAGCTGAATCCTGTGTCGACTGACTGGAGGTGCATAAAACTTCTGAACAGCAGGCCCGCGCCGACCAGCAACACCACCGACAACGCCACTTCAACCATGATCAGCGCCTGGCGAAAACGACCCTGCCGACGACTTCCCGACGCTCCTCGTCCCGTTTCCTTGATCGCTTCCTGAACGTCGGCACGCGAGATTTGCAAGGCGGGAACGAGACCAAAAAGTATTCCGGTAAGCACTGACGCCGCGAACGTGAAGCCGAGGATTCGCAGGTCAATGTGAATCTCATTCAAACGCGGAAAATCCGTGGGCAGGAGTTTCGTAATCGCGGCCAGTCCCCAAAACGCGACCAGTAGACCAACAGCACCGCCGGTCAGCGCGAGCATCGTGCTCTCAGTAAACAATTGGCGCATCACTCGCCAGCGCGACGCGCCGAGCGCAGTGCGAATCGCCATCTCTTTCTGTCTTGAAGCGCCGTTCGCAAGCAGCAGATTCGCGACGTTCGCACAGCCGATCAGCAACACAAACGTCACGGCGCCGAGCAGCAACCAGAGCAGTTTGTTTGTATCGCCGACGACGTGTTCGTGAAGTGAAACTACTCGATTGAAACGAACATTGTTCGAATCGGGATACTGCTGTCGCAGCCGTGCAGTGATCGTTTCCATTTCACTGGCGGCCTGTTGCTGCGACACGCCCGGTTTCAACAACGCGACGGCAGCGAGATAGCCCATGCGGCGCGTTTGCGTCACGTCCTGGCCAGGGAACAACTCCGGCACGAGTCGCAGCGGCGGCAGCCACAGTTCGGTTTTAGCCGGGTACTGAAAGCCAGGCGGCGCAATGCCGATCACGCTGTAGTTCGTGCCATCGAGCGTGATGGGTTTTCCTACCAGTGATGGATCTCCGCCAAAGCGTCGCTGCCACAGTGCGTGGCTTACAACTACGACAGGCGCGTGTCCCGCCTCTTCGTCCGCAGGAATGAACAAGCGGCCATGCTGCGGCGTGATTCCGAAGACATCGAAGAAGTTCGCATTCGTTTGCGCGAGATCGATCCGCTCCGCTTGATCAGATAGCGCGAGGTTGGCGGTAGTTACTTTGATCGCAGCAAGGTGTTCAAAGACGGTGTTCTGCGCGCGCCAGTCGAGGAAGTTCGCGGAAGTTACCTGTCCTTGTTTACCGTTTTTACCAAATTCCTGAATCGCGACGATGCGCTCCGCCGTGCGATACGGCAAGCGGCGCAACAACACGCTATCGACGACGCTGAAGATCGCGGTGCTCGCTCCTATCCCTAACGCCAAAGTGATCACCACGATGGCCGTGAAACCCGGATGCTTCCACAACCCTCGCGCGCCATCACGGATGTCTTTAATAATTGAATCCAGAACTCTAAATCCATCCACAGATTTCACAGATTATTTTTCTGCGTAATCTGTGGATGGCCTTTCATTCATAACGCAGCG